>NZ_ALBR01000016.1:0-33826 GCF_002081505.1 Bacillus sp. CDB3
AGCACCAGTAGCGCCCGTGTTGCCTCTAGGTCCGGTAGCACCAGTAGCGCCCGTGTTGCCTCTAGGTCCGGTAGCACCAGTAGCGCCCGTGTTGCCTCTAGGTCCGGTAGCACCAGTAGCGCCCGTGTTACCTCTAGGTCCGGTAGCACCAGTAGCACCTGTGTTACCTCTAGGGCCAGTGGCACCAGTCACGCCCGTATTACCTTGAGGTCCAGTAGGTCCAGTAGGTCCAGTAGGTCCTCTGCCGAACGAAGCTGAATTAACTAGAGTAGTTTGTAATTCTGCTATTAATTTAAGAAGCTCTTGAAGTGTGCAAGGATCAATTCGGAATAGTTTTGTGATATATAGTAAATAATTAATTAGGTTTTGAAGTTCAATAAATACGGCACTTGCTACGAAGTTTGGATTTTTTAATATAGTTATTAAATTTTTAATAATGGCCAATCCTTGTGCTTTCAGAGCGGAAGTGGCGTCTAGTGAACAGATGAATTTGCTTAGTAGTTGCAATGTATCTATTAGATCCTCTATGTTTTTTGGGGATGGATTGGCGAAAAGTTTAGGGATTATTTTTATTAAATCGTTAATAATTGCGCGGAATGTTCTAATTTGGGCCTTAGTAATTGGGATCGTTGGGTTAGTTGGAATTCGTCCAGCGCTAGTTGGAAAACATGGTTTGGAGTATTTACTTTGATTGTCGTTAAAGCGAGACATTAAATCTCTCCTTTCTAATGAGAATGTGAACGAAACTCATCATAGTAGATGCAGGGAGTTGTTAAATGGTCATAGTAAAATTGAGTGTTTCGAAAAAAATAAAAAAACGCCTTATAATAGGACGTTTTTTTATTTTCAGCGTATTGATAAAATCGTTTTAGTGAAATCTTTGATTTGAAGCCAACTAATTTTATGATCTCTGGCTCTGGGGTTTGTTTTTTTATTAGACGTAAAATAAACGTGTTCCGGAAATGTTGTCCAGAAATGCCTTTACGTAAATTCGCTCTTGCTACTTCAAGTCGAATCATTTTTTGGATAGCGATTTCCGTTAATGCTTTTGGTGCGTCGATTTCATATACCCATCTGTATGTTCCTCGGTTAAAATCGAATGCAACAAACAATGGATCGTTACTATGGTATTTAGGGCGAACTGGTTCTGGAATACTTTTATAATATGTGTACAGTTGCTTTTTATCTTCGGTTGTTAATGTGATTGATCTTTCTACTCCTGCGGTTGCTGGAATAGAAAGTGTATTAGTTTCGAAATGAACGTGATGCATAGTTAGTGCTGTGAGTTCCTGTAAGGATAGTCCGTAGTCGATTAATAGACTTAAAATGGAGATATTACGATCCATTAATAACGGACGAACAGGACGTTGTTTTTCTGAAAGTCCTTCTAATGAAGTGACTATATGCTTTAATCTTTTTTCTTCATCGGATGAAATGAAATCTTCATCGCGCAATGCACGGTCTGGTTGAATAGTAATTTCCATATTCTTTAATGGATTGGGAATATTTAGAAAATGATGCATTCTATTTAGAACAATAAATACACGATGCATCGTTTTTTCTGAGTAGTGTCGATTCTTTTTTAAGTCGGAAAAGTAATCTTCATAGTCTTTTGTACAAAGTGTTGCCCATATATTACTGGAAGGGAGCTTTTGGTTTTTTTCTAACCAATGTCCGAAATCTTCAATGTCATAAACATAACGTTTAATGGTTGAAGGCTTTCGACCTTTATTCAATAAAAAAATAGAAAAGGCTTGTATTGTATCATGGAATTCCGTTGTTTCCATAGTCCCACCACCTTAATTATTTCTTATATTATAGCAAACTTTTCTGAAAATAGGCATTTGAAAGAGCGGTTGGAATAATAATATTTGGTGAGTGGATAAAATGAGGTGATTGTATGGAGCAATCGATGCGTAAGAAAAATAACAATCAAATTAATATTGTATTAAACCATCGAAAAAAAATTTCGTTACCGGCATCAGAAAATAAAGCCGTAATTTCAAGTGAAACCACTACTAAACATGAGATGTTGCAGAGAATTGAAGAAGAAATGGGAAAACTTGTTGGGATGGATGATATAAAAAAGATAATAAAAGAAATTTATGCTTGGATTTTTGTGAATAAAAAAAGGCAAGAGGTGGGGTTGAAGTCTGAGAAGCAAGTGCTTCATATGTTATTTAAGGGGAATCCCGGTACTGGGAAGACAACCGTTGCTAGAATGATAGGGAAATTGTTGTTTGAGATGAATATTTTATCGAAAGGGCATTTAGTTGAAGCTGAACGTGCTGATCTTGTAGGTGAGTACATCGGTCATACAGCACAAAAGACAAGGGATTTAATAAAGAAGGCTATGGGAGGGATTTTATTTATTGATGAGGCGTATTCATTAGCGAGGGGGGGAGAGAAGGATTTTGGGAAGGAAGCGATTGATACACTTGTGAAGCATATGGAAGATAAGCAACACGGTTTTGTATTAATTTTAGCTGGATATTCAAGAGAGATGAATCATTTTCTTTCATTAAATCCAGGATTACAATCTCGTTTTCCGTTTATTATTGAATTTGCGGATTACTCGGTAAATCAGTTGTTGGAAATTGGGAAGAGAATGTATGAAGACCGTGAATATCAGTTGTCGAAAGAAGCAGAGTGGAAATTTAGAGATCATTTACACGCGGTAAAGTATTCGTCACAAATTACATCGTTTAGTAATGGGCGATACGTACGGAATATTGTTGAAAAATCAATTCGCACACAAGCTATGCGATTGTTACAAGAGGATACGTATGATAAATATGATTTGATTGGGATATCAAGTATGGATTTGATGCTTGAAGAGGAGACGCACAGTACGTAAACTGTGCGTCTGTTTTTGGTGTATAAGTGTGTTTACTCTTTTTTCGCTTTTTCTTGGTAAGATTTATGGAAGCGCTCCATTTTAGCGCTTTTTTCGTGTGCTGAATTAGGGTCGTGTTCAATTTGGCCTACTGAGCTTTTTTGAGCACCTTTATTAACGTGGTTTGTCATTTGTATTCACCTCACTTTAAAAATTAGTATAAACATTATGTGAAGAAAAACTCGTTAGAAAAGAAAAACCTCTTTACGATACGTAAAGAGGTAAGAGTGCTATTTATGCATTGAACGTTCATTTGTATCGATACGTCTATGCGGTAAATGCCATTTGTAATGAATAGAAATCATGCGGAAGCAAACAATTAAAATGAATAAGGTGTATAGAGCCCAATCGCTAACGATAATTTTAGCGCCAATTAAGAAACCTGCTAAAATTGTCCAAAACGCATATACTTCAGCTCGAAGGACGAGAGGTTTTCTGCGAGCTAAAAGATCACGAATAATACCACCGCCGATGCCGGTTAAAACTGCAGCTACGATTGTAGCGCTAATTGGCAAATTTAGTTTTTGAGCATATAGTGCTCCTTGTACAGCGAATGCTGATAAGCCAATGGCGTCTGTGATGTTTTCCCACTTTTTCCAATGTCTAATTAATTTATTTGGAAAAAGAAAAATAATCGTCATTGATAAAAGTGCGATTTGGAATAACATGTCTTGTTGCCAAAATGCGACGATTGGATAACCAATCAATAAATTACGAAGGGCACCTCCCCCAAATGCGGTTGCCATTCCTAAAATATATACCCCGAAAATATCATAATCTTCTTCCATTGCAACAATGGCTCCGCTTAGTGCGAAGGCGATTGTGCCTATGATGCTAAAAATCTCCCATGCCATGAATTTTCTCCCCCGCTAACTAGATGAAATATGCTTCCTCTGCTATTATATTAGAAGGTTTAAATTTCGAAAAGGATGAGTGAACATATTTGATGGAAGAAAAAGAAAAAGTCATATTAGTTGGCTGTCAATTGTCGCAAGATGATGATGAAAAATTTATGCATTCCATGAAAGAACTTGCATCGCTAGCGAAGACTGCTCGAGCGGAAGTGTTAGTATCAACGACGCAAAAACGTCCGAAGTTCCATCCAGCGACTTATATAGGGAAAGGTAAATTAGAAGAGCTTGCGGCTTTAACTGAAGAGTTAGAACCAGCTGTTATTATATTTAATAACGAGTTAACACCGAGTCAAATTCGGAATTTATCTTCAGTGTTAGATGCAAGAGTAATTGACCGAACGCAATTAATATTAGATATTTTTGCGCAACGTGCGAAATCGAGAGAAGGTAAGCTTCAAGTAGAATTAGCCCAGTTGCAATACACGATGCCGCGCCTTATGGGGCAAGGTCTTGCTTTATCACGTCTTGGCGGTGGAATTGGCACAAGGGGACCAGGAGAGACGAAGCTTGAGACAGATCGTCGTCATATTCGAGCTCGTATTGATGAAATAAAGAGACAACTTGCGGTTGTTGTGGAGCATCGAAAAAGATATCGTGAGAGAAGAAAAGATAATAAAGTATTTCAAATTTCGTTAATTGGGTATACAAATGCAGGGAAATCTACGTTGTTTAATAGATTAACGGAAGCGGATACGTTTGAAGAAAACTTATTGTTTGCAACGTTAGATCCGACAACAAGAAAGATGCCATTACCTTCCGGTTATACAGTGTTACTGACTGATACAGTAGGTTTTATACAAGATTTACCTACGTCACTAATTGCTGCTTTTCGTTCTACGTTAGAGGAAGCTGGTGAAGCGGATGTGATTTTGCATGTTGTTGATTCGGCAGACTCTAATTACGTAGGGCATGAACAAACGGTAAAAGAATTATTGTCAGAACTTAAAATTAATCATATTCCTATTATTACGCTTTATAATAAAAAAGATAAGTTGCATCAAAATTTCATTCCATTTCCGAAAAGTGACTTCTTAATGACTAGTGCTTTTGAAGAAAGTGACTTATTACATATAAAAGAAGCGATAGAAAAACAGATGAAGGAAGAAATGGATCGTTATCAAGTGGAAATTCCTCCGAGTGAAGGTAAGTTGTTAACGCTATTAAAGACAGAAACACTATTAACAAAGATGGAGTTTTTTGGAAAATAAATTTATATATGATTGTACAGGGTATATATTTGCTCATTCATCACTTAATGGGCAATTAAAGAGATTTTTAGTGGAAGAAGGAGAAAATAAAAATGTTTGATCGTTTGAAAAATGGAGAAAAAATTGCTCCAATCGTAAAAGAAGTAGAGAGTCAGATTACAGAAGTACATAAACGTGCGGATGAAGTAATTGAAAGTAATCAGTTTCGTGTATTAGAAAGTTTTCGTAAACATAAAATTAGTGATTCGCATTTTATTCCGACGACAGGTTATGGTTATGATGATATTGGCCGTGACACGTTAGAGAAAGTGTATGCTGATGTATTTGGAGCGGAAGCTGGTCTTGTTCGTCCGCAAATTATTTCAGGTACTCACGCTATTTCTACAGCGTTATTTGGTATTTTACGCCCGGGAGATGAGTTATTGTACATTACTGGCAAGCCGTATGATACGTTAGAAGAAATCGTTGGTGTACGCGGAAAAGGTGTAGGTTCATTTAAAGAATATAATATTGGTTATAATGCAGTTCCGCTTACTGAAGAGGGGCTTGTTGATTTTGAAGCAGTTGCAGCCGCAATTCATAGTAATACGAAGATGATTGGTATTCAGCGCTCGAAAGGTTATGCTACTCGTCCGTCATTTACTATTTCTCAGATTAAAGAGATGATAGCGTTTGTTAAAGAAATTAAGCCTGATGTTGTTGTGTTTGTAGATAACTGTTATGGCGAGTTTATTGAAGAGCAAGAGCCATGTCATGTTGGTGCAGATTTAATGGCAGGTTCGCTTATTAAAAATCCAGGTGGTGGAATTGTTAAAACGGGTGGTTATATTGTTGGTAAAGAACAGTATGTTGAAGCGTGTGCATATCGTTTAACATCTCCAGGAATTGGTGCGGAAGCAGGCGCATCTTTATACAGTCTGCAAGAAATGTATCAAGGCTTCTTCTTATCGCCGCATGTAGCGGGACAAGCGCTAAAAGGTGCGATTTTTACAGCTGCATTTTTAGAAAAATTAGGAATGAATACATCACCAGCATGGAATGCACCAAGAACAGATTTAATTCAGTCTGTTCAATTTGATGACAAAGATCGTATGATTGCGTTTTGCCAAGCAATTCAATATGCATCTCCAATTAATTCTCACTTCACTCCATATGCCAACTATATGCCGGGTTATGAAGATGATGTAATTATGGCTGCGGGAACGTTTATTCAAGGTGCGAGTATTGAATTGTCGGCTGATGGTCCAATTCGTCCGCCTTATGTTGCTTATGTGCAAGGTGGGTTAACTTATTCACATGTGAAGATTGCAATTTGTTCTGCGATTGATGCGTTAATTGAAAAGAATCTATTAACAATTTCTTAAAGGGAAGCTGTCGATTTCGACAGCTTTTTCGTGTGAAAGTAATGATTTGTGCCATTAGAAAAAAGAGTTAAAAAATTTACAAAAAAATCATGTAAGAAAAGCTGACATCTATTGACACTAAACATAACATGGTATAAAATGAGAAACAGTTAAGGCGAAGGAGGAACTGAAACAATGAAAGAAGATAGACGTTCTGCTCCGCTGTTTCCAATTGGTATTGTAATGGATTTAACACAATTATCTGCACGTCAAATTCGCTACTATGAAGAGCATAATCTTATTTTTCCAACCCGTACAAAAGGAAATCGTAGATTATTTTCATTTAACGATGTAGATAAATTGTTGGAAATTAAAGATTTGTTAGATCAAGGCTTAAATATGGCTGGAATTAAACAAGTATTGCAAATGAAAGAAAATCAAACAGAAGCAGTGAAAGTAAAAGAAGAAACGAAAGAAATTTCAAAAACTGAGCTTCGCAAAATACTTCGAGACGAACTACAGCATACAGGTAGATTTAATCGAACTTCATTGCGACAAGGGGATATTTCAAGGTTTTTTCACTAAAGAGAACTGATTCTGAAGGTGTTTAGAGGGACTAAGGAGGAATTTATAATGGCTAGGTACACAAAAGAAGATATTTTCCGTTTGGCGGAAGAAGAGAATGTAAAGTATATCCGTTTACAATTTACAGACCTTTTAGGAGTAATTAAAAACGTAGAGATTCCAGTGAGACAATTAACGAAAGCTCTTGATAACAAAATGATGTTTGATGGATCTTCTATTGAAGGTTTCGTACGTATTGAAGAATCTGATATGTATTTATATCCTGACTTAGATACTTGGGTAATTTTCCCATGGACTGCTGAAAAAGGTAAAGTTGCTCGTCTAATTTGTGACATTTACAATGCGGATGGCACTCCATTTGATGGAGACCCACGTAATAACTTAAAACGTGTGTTAAAAGAGATGGAAGCTTTAGGATTCTCAGATTTCAATCTTGGACCAGAGCCAGAATTCTTCCTATTTAAAGTAGATGAAAAAGGAAATCCAACATTAGAATTAAACGATAACGGTGGATACTTCGACCTTGCGCCGATGGATCTAGGGGAAAACTGTCGTCGTGATATCGTTCTTGAACTAGAAGAGATGGGCTTTGAAATTGAAGCGTCTCACCATGAAGTTGCACCAGGTCAACACGAAATTGACTTTAAATATGCAAGTGCAATTCGCTCATGTGATGATATTCAAACATTCAAACTTGTTGTAAAAACAATTGCTCGTAAACATGGTTTACACGCAACATTTATGCCAAAACCATTATACGGTGTGAACGGTTCAGGTATGCACTGTAACTTATCACTATTCAAAAATGGTGAGAACGTATTCTTCGATCAAAACGGTGACTTACAATTAAGTGATGATGCTCGTCACTTCATCGCAGGTATTTTAAAACATGCACCAGCATTTACAGCGGTAGCAAACCCAACTGTAAACTCATATAAACGTTTAGTACCTGGATATGAAGCTCCTTGTTACGTAGCATGGTCTGCACAAAACCGTAGCCCATTAGTACGTATCCCTGCATCTCGTGGTATTAGTACACGCGTAGAAGTACGTAGTGTTGACCCAGCTGCAAACCCATATTTAGTAATGGCTACATTATTAGCAGCAGGTCTTGACGGAATTAAAAACAAATTAACTCCGCCAGCTGCAGTAGATCGTAACATCTATGTAATGACAAAAGAAGAGCGCGAAGAAGCAGGTATCGTTGACTTACCAGCAACATTAGCGCAAGCGTTAGTTACTTTACAATCTAATGAAATCGTATGTGGCGCATTAGGTGATCATTTACTTGAGCACTTCATTGAAGCAAAAGAAATTGAGTGGGATATTTTTAGAACTCAAGTTCACCAATGGGAACGCGATCAATATATGTCTCTATACTAAGAGAGAAAAAAGCCCTAATACTTGAAGTGAACCCCGAAAACGGGACACCTTTCAAAACACCTAAACCATCTGTTCCCTAAATTCTTTAGGGGATAGGTGGTTTAATTTTTCTTGAATTCGCACACAATTGTAGTAATGAATGTATTCTTCTAGCACAATCTTTCGCACAGTTGTGTTGGATACTTTTGTTATCTTTTGTGAGTAGAAAGCTTCACTTTTTAAATGACCAAAGAATCTTTCCATGACGGCATTATCATGGCGATTTCCTCTCCGGGACATGCTGGTGATCATGCCGTTTTTTTTGGCACATGCTTGAAATTCCTTTGCTGTATAAATACTCCCTTGATCCGAGTGAAGGATGACACCTTTTACTTTTCGTCCTCTCATTGCTTGTTTTAATGTCTTCATCGCTAACGTGAGTGTTTGTGATTCACTGATGACATAACTAATAATTTCACGATTAAGGGCATCCATAATCGTTGATAAATACAAGGTACGCTCTCCAAATAATAAGTAAGTCACATCTGTGAACCACTTTTCATTTGGGGCTGATGCTTCAAATTGACGTTCCAATCGATGAGGAGCTACCACTGGTTCCCCACCATTCATATAGTTCTTTTTCTTTCGACGCACTTTTGAGAGTATATGATATTGTCTCATAATCCGTAATACTTTTTTATGATTCACACACAGTCCCATTTTCCGAAGAGTGGCGGTCACCCTTCGATATCCATACCGTAATTTATGCCTAAGGCAAATTTTCTTTACTTTCTCTTCTATCTCGTCTTTAGGGCGTTCGGCTATCTGTAACCAACGATAAAATGAGGAGTGTGGTAATTCTAATACTTTACACAGTTCTTGTACGGTTACTTTTGTTTTTAATTCATTCCATAGGGTAATAACAGTATGTGGTTTCAGCTCCTTTCGATTTCCAGATACTTTCCCTATACGAGTAATTTTGTTTTTAAATGTTTATTTTCTAATCGTAGCTGTTCCAATTCACTTAGCTCTTTTGACCCTTTTCCATAAGAATATTGTTTTCCTACAGGTTGTTGAAAACGATATGTTTGATCTGTACGATACCATTTTATCCATGTCTTAATTTGGGCAACATTTTTAATTCCGAGTGCCTCCATAATGGTACGATTTGAATAACCATCCTTCTTCATTTCAATCACTTTCCACTTTATTTCTTCTGGATAATGAACTCTTATCTTCAAACGAAAAACACCTCCATTGAATTTGCATACTTAGTATGCGAATTCAGGAGGTGTTTTTTTCATGTACCACTATTCGGGTTCACTTCAACTACGGTATTAGGGCTTTTTTATTTGTGGGCAACAAGGTGCTGGTGGAATAAATTGAATAGCTGCCCGCGAAATGCCCGGAAAAATCACGGAGATTATTTAAAATGCTATTGTATTTCTTCAATATTGTATGTTTTGCTCAGTGTTTGATGTTGTGGATGTGTTTAGTGATAAATTAAATTGCAAAAACATAGTACCTTGCAATAAATAGTACTGAGCGGTATATTATGGATAAATCAGGTACTGTGTACTGAACAGTACTAAAATGAGAAAGGGGGATTGTCCTTGAACGTTCAGTTTAAAAAAGGTGTGTTAGAATTATGTGTTTTGGCACTAGTGAAACGTAAAGATAGTTACGGTTATGAACTTGTTCAGCAAATTTCTAATAAATTTTTAATATCGGAAGGTTCTGTATATCCGTTATTACGTCGTTTAACGAAAGAGGGATATTTTCAAACATATTTAAAAGAGTCGACGGAAGGACCGCCCCGTAAATATTATCAACTAACAGAGCAAGGGGAAACGCAACTCAATTTGTTAGTAACGGAGTGGCGCGATTTTGCTAAAGGTGTTCAAGAAATTATTGAAGGGGTGGAATGGGATGAGTAAAGAACGGTTTCTTAAAGAATTATCAAGTTATCTTAGGAAGTTACCAGAAGAAGAGAGACAAGATATTTTATTCGATTATGAAGAGCACTTTCAGTTTGGGATAGAAGAGGGGAAAACTGAATCAGAAATAATAAAGGGTCTTGGCTCTCCGAAAGTAATTGCGAAAGACTTACTTGCGATGTATCGATTTGATGAAATGAAAAAAGATCCGTCGACTTCAAATGTAACAAGAGCTGTCATGGCAGTGATTGGACTTAGCTTGTTTAATTTTATTATTGTGTTAGGCCCGTTAGTTGCAATTATAGCTTTTATATTTTCCTTTTGGATCGGTGGGATTGCTAGTGTAGTGACACCATTTTTCGTTATTATAAAAATATTTATGGGTACGTTTATATGGTTGGATCTTTTCGTTAGTATAACGTTTGTTGGAGTAGGTTTGTTGTTATGTGTTATAGCTTATTATAGTACGAAGTGGTTTAAAAGATTATGTGTCCGCTATGTAATATGGAACTTCAAAATGATAAAAGGGGAGTAGATGATGAAAAAAGTATTATTAGTAGCTATCGCTTGTATCATTATTGGGGTAATAGGAATTTCACAAACATATGAAAAGGCAGTAAAAACTGCAGAAAAAGGCGATAAAGAAGAAGTAATTAAAAACGAAACACTAAAAAATATAGAAGTTAAGTTAGATGCTGGGGATATAATTGTCCAAAAATCACCTGATTCCACTTTTTATGTAAAGCAATCAGGTGATTTACGTAAGCAAGAGACTCGTATTGTGGAGGATGGTGACACATTAAAAATTAAAGGAGAAATAGAGAAAGGTGTCTCATTTGATTTTTCATTTTTCACTTTCAATTTTCAAACGCCTACATTGACTATACTTGTGCCTGAACGTTCTTACCAAGAGATAAAAGTGAATTCATCCGCTGGACAAATAGAAATAAGTGATGTGAAAAGTGATCGCGTAAGTGTTGGAACACTCGCTGGAGAAGTAGATTTGAAACATGTAACAGCTAAGAGTGTGGAGGGATCTACAAAAGCTGGTGAGGTGAGCTTTAAAAAAGTAATAGGGAAAGTAACAGCAAAAACGGCTAGCGGGGATGTATATATTATGGATCATGATCCTAAATATGATGTAGAGGTAAGTTCAACTGCTGGCGATGTAGATATTACTTTGTTGGAAAAACCACAAGATGCAGTTATAACGGGGCAAAGTGCTGCTGGAGACGTGACAATTTTTAATGAAGATAATCAAAATATAACAATTGGTAATGGGAGTAAAAAAATTAGCGGTAAAACAGCTGCTGGAGATGTTACTATTGAAACGCGTTGATAATTAAGGTAATGCATTCTTTTGAGTGAACGGAAATCTATCAAAATATAAAAAGAAGATAATGCCCTATATAAATAAGGGGATTATCTTCTTTTTATTATTTTTAATGTAAATCACGATATACGCCAATTACTTTTCCGATAACTGACACTTGTTTTAAAATGATAGGTTCTAGAGAAGAGTTTTCCGGTTGTAGACGGAAGTGGTCTTTTTCTTTGTAGAAACGTTTAACAGTTGCTTCGTTATCTTCTGTTAAAGCAACTACAATTTCACCGTTGTATGCAGACTGTTGCTGGCGAACAACAACTAAATCACCATCAAAGATACCAGCTTCAATCATGCTATCTCCAGAAATGCGTAACATAAACACTTGATCTGCTCCAGCAACGATACTAGCTGGAAGTGGGAAGTGATCTTCTACACTTTCGACTGCTGTAATCGGTAAACCGGCAGTAACCTTTCCGACGATTGGAACTTGAATAACAGATTGTGTTTCTGTTTCCATTCGGTTGTCACCTAAAATTTCAATTGCGCGTGGTTTTGTTGGATCGCGTCGAATATATCCTTTTTCTTCTAGTCGTGATAAATGTCCGTGCACTGTAGAACTAGAAGCGAGGCCGACTGCTTGACCGATTTCACGTACGGAAGGTGGATATCCTTTTTCTTGTACTTTTAGCTTAATAAAGTCGAGAATGTCTTGCTGGCGTTTCGTTAACTTTTCCATGTTTTCTAACACCTCGTTTTCTTTCATTTTTCTTATTATTAAGTATAACATGCGAAAAAACATTCTACAAACATAAGTTCGAACGAAAGGCGAATTTATGATACACTATAAGGGAAATATAGTGAGAAAGAAGGGTTCAAAATGAATGCAATTATTTATGCACGTGTAAGCACAACAAAAGAAGCGCAGGAAACATCATTATTGCGTCAAAAAGATGAATTATTGCATTTAGCTGAGCGCTATCAAATGAATGTTACAAAGGTGATTGAGGAGCAGGCTAGCGGTTATACAATTGAACGTGATGGCATATTAGAAGTGCTAGATACAATTCGCGATGAACAAGTTGATGTACTTCTAATACAAGATGAAACGCGTCTTGGTAGAGGGAATGCGAAAATTGCATTAATGCACTGTTTACATAAAGAGGGAATAAAAGTATATACGCATACGCATAATGGAGAATTAGAACTCTCTGACTCTGATTCGATGGTGCTAGATATAATTGGGATTGTTGAAGAGTATCAAAGAAAGATTCACAATTTAAAAATTAAACGTGGTATGCAAAGGGCGGTAGAGAAAGGATTTCGTCCAGAGAATAATTTGAAAAATCGTCATTTAAGTATAGGACGTGAGAAAAAAGAAGTACCAATTGAGGAAATTGTACGTTTACGCCGGAATGAATTAACTTTTGAAGAAATTGCAGCAACACTTCGTGGTTTTGGTCATGATGTTTCAAAAGCAACTGTACATCGAAGGTATGTAGAATATACAAAGCAATTGCTTGATAAAGAGGACTAACTATTGTATGATAATAATCAGTTTTGAGTAGAAGGGGGATTCGAGATGCCAAGTCAAGAACTCATTGAACGCATTAACTTCTTAGCGAAAAAAGCAAAAGCTGAAGGCTTAACTGAAGAAGAACAACGTGAGCGCCAATCGCTACGTGAACAATATTTAAAAGGATTTCGTCAAAATATGTTAAACGAATTAAAAGGAATTAAAGTCGTTAACGAAGAAGGAACGGATGTTACACCGACGAAATTAAAAGCTTTAAAAAAGCAAGATAATGCAAAATTAAATTAAAAGATGGGCGCAGCCCATCTTTTTTTATTTGTTAAAATCGTTATTTAATAACTTTCCAGTTATCATTTTTCGTTGCTTCTATCCTTTTATGCTTCAATATATAGTTAGCGATAAGTTCAGACATATCTGTTGGTATGTCTTTTATTACTGGCTTATTTTGAAACATAAAGAAGTTCCCGCCACCGCTTGCACGATAATTATTCATAACAACGTCATATTCTTCATTCATATTAAGAGAAGCGCCTTTATACTGTAAAGATTCTACTCTCTCGCCAATTGGTTTGGAAATGTTTAATACATACGAAATTCCTTCCCACATATCGTAATTATAGTGTTGCGGCTTTGGTTCTATGTAGGCAGGGTTTACGATGATGGTTCCATCTATATTTAATGTGAAATAAGAAGCAGAGAGTTCAAGGGCACCTTTTATGTCCGCTCCAGTTATTCTAATTACTTTTAATGTATTTGGATAAATATAATTAGAAACGATGTCACGCATTGTTACATATTTCGGGAAACCTGGAGATGTATTATGGAATAAGCTTGTACAAGAAATTGAAACGTTAGCTATATCCATTTGTATTTTATTTATAAATTCAATAAATGGATGGTCTTGCAAACGAGTTTGCATAACATCTGAAATTTGCATGTCCCCATGAATGATTCCGATAGGTTGATCAAGCCATTTTTGTGTATTCTCTTCATAATCAGATACTAATGAGAGAACATCTGGATCTGCCTCAATCCCTTGCACCGTCAACAATTCTGAATAACTTTCTTTTTTTACCCACTTCTGTTCCATTCTTTCGAAGGTTACGGTTATTTTTCCAACTGATTGCCCATTACATCCAGTCTGTAAAATTGTTACACCGTTAGCCGTTGTGTGAGAAATTTCTCGGTGTTGGTGGCCTGTTAATAAAATATCTATACCTTCAATTTCATGACATATTGCATATCCTTGGTTTTCGCCTGTTAACACTTCAGTTGGTACTCCGGTCTGTAAATCACGTTCAAATCCTCCGTGATAGGCTACGACTAGTAAATCTGGTTTTTCATGTTCGCGGATGTAAGAAACCCATTTTCTTGTAGTTTCGAATGCGTCTTCAAATAGTAAATCTTTAATGTGATGGGCTTGTTCCCAATTTGGGATGTAATGCGTTGTTACCCCAAAAATAGCAATTTTCATATTTGATTCGATATGTTTTATTATATATGGTTTCCCGAAATAAGGTTCTTTTATGTTTTTATCTAAAATGTTTGCTGATAGGTACGGGAAGTTTGCAGTATCTACAGCATGATTTAATATATCCATTCCATAATTAAATTCATGATTCCCGATAACGGCAGCATCGTAACTTAAGTGGTTTGCTAATAAGGACATTGGGTTTTTCTTATCCTGTTCGTATGTAGCGTAATGATAAGTAAATGGTGTTCCTTGAATAAAGTCCCCGTTATCGATTAAAAGAACGTTTTTATTTTTAGAACGTTCTTTTTTATAAGAGTAGAAATTTTAGCTAAGCCAATTTCTGCTTTGGAATTATCTTGGTAGTGAATTGGATAAACAGTACCATGTATATCACTTGTTAATAAGATGTTTAAAGCCACAATTTGATTTTGATTCAACATCATTCACCTTTTCTATTGTTATCTTTCAATTAATCATATCAAATATATGAAAAGAATTTTAATGTGAATGTATAGAATGTGTAAAGATTCTGTAAATAAGCAATTATTTGTAAAAATGTGTGATATATTTCTTCATGTTTATGGAAGGGTATTTTATAACAACGAAAAATGGAGGCATTAACATGTTGAAAAAAGTTTTTGCAATGAGTACAACAGTTGTACTAGCAGCGGGATTATTAAGTGGATGTGGAACGAAGGAATCAAGTGCAAGTAAAAATGAAGATACGAAAAAAGGTTATGTACCGAAGACGCTAAATGTTCAATTTGTTCCTTCTCAAAATGCAGATACGTTAGAGGCGAAGGCAAAACCATTGGAAAAGCTATTAAGTGATAAATTAAACATTCCGGTAAAAGTTAGTATTTCAACGAATTACAATACAATTGTAGAAGCGATGGCATCTAAGCAAGTAGATGTAGGCTTTTTACCTCCAACAGCGTATGTGTTAGCGCATGAGAAAAAGGCTGCAAACGTAATTTTACAGGCGCAACGTTTTGGGGTGGATGATGAAACCGGAGCTCCCACAAAGGATTTAGTAGATGTTTATAAATCAGAGTTTGTTGTTAAGAAAGATTCTAATATTAATAGTGTAAAAGATTTAAAAGGTAAAAAAATTGGCTATCAAGATGTTACATCATCAGCAGGCTACGTATGGCCGGCAGCGGTGTTGTTAAAAGAGGGAATCGATCCGTTGAAAGATGTGAAACCTGTTACATTAAAAGGTCACGATCAATCTCTTATCGCTCTTTTAAATGGTGATGTAGATGCAGCTGTTGTATTCCAAGATGCGCGTAATATTGTAAAAAAAGATTATCCGAATATATTTGATCAAACGAAAATAGTGAAATTTACAGAGAAAATTCCAAACGATACAATTTCTGTACGCTCTGATTTAGATGCGGAGTGGAGTAAGAAATTACAAGATGCTTTCATTGAAATTGGAAAGAATGAGGAAGGGCACAAAATCATTAAAGAAGTATACTCACATGAAGGATATGTTAAATCTGATGATAGTAAATTTGATATCGTTCGTGAATATGGAAAGAAAGTGAAAACGCAATAATACATATGGAAATGGCGACTAACTGGAAAGTGTGTGATTTCAGTTAGTTTGCCGTTTTTCAGTTATTGATAATACATAGAAGGTAGGTAAGATTGTGATAGAGTTTCGAAATGTTTCCAAAGTGTATCCGAATGGTACAAAAGGATTGAATAATATAAACTTGAAAATTCAAAAAGGTGAGTTTGTTGTAATGGTCGGGCTATCCGGGGCTGGAAAATCTACACTTCTCAGATCGGTAAATCGCCTTCATGAGATCACAGAAGGAGAAATCATTATCGAAGGGGAGTCTATTACTGCTGCAAAAGGAAAAGGATTACGACGCATGCGCCGAGATATTGGTATGATTTTTCAAAGCTTTAACCTTGTGAAGCGATCAACGGTACTGAAGAATGTATTAGCTGGGCGGGTTGGATATCATTCTACATTGCGTACAACGTTAGGTCTGTTCCCGAAAGAGGATGTGGAGCTTGCATTCCAGGCGTTGAATAGAGTGAATATCTCAGAAAAAGCATATGCACGAGCTGATGAATTATCAGGGGGACAACAGCAACGTGTATCAATTGCTAGAGCATTGGCACAAGAAGCAAAAATCATATTGGCAGATGAGCCTGTTGCTTCGTTAGATCCACTGACAACAAAGCAAGTAATGGATGATTTGAAGAAAATTAATGAAGATTTTGGAATTACGACAATTGTAAACTTACATTCTATTGATTTAGCGAGGCAATATGCTACTCGTATTATTGGATTACATGCTGGTGAAATTGTTTTTGATGGATTAGTAGAAGAGGCAACGGATGAAAAATTCGCTGAAATTTATGGGGACGTAGCTCAGAAAAGTGAATTATTAGAGGTGGCAGCAAAATGAATGAAGTGACGATATATTCGAAATCGATACCGAAGCCGCCGAGTAAATTGAAACATATGTTAACGGTTATTCTAGTTATTTTACTGTTGTGGGGTAGTAGTGTACAGGTCGACGCATCATTTTCAAAACTAGTAGTTGGTTTTCCAAATATGATGGATTTATTGAAGGAAATGGTGCCACCAGATTGGAGTTATTTTCAAATTATTACAACAGCAATGTTAGATACAATACGTATGGCGATTATTGGAACGACTTTAGGGGCGATTTTAGCCATTCCACTTGCACTATTTGCCGCAAGTAATGTATTTACTAGTGTATTTTTGTACAGTCCAGCTCGATTGATTTTAAATTTTATACGAACAATACCAGATTTATTATTAGCGGCTATTTTTGTAGCGATTTTTTGGAATAGGACCACTTCCAGGTATTTTGGCTCTTACTTGTTTCTCGGTTGGACTCGTAGCGAAATTATTGTATGAGTCCATTGAATCAATTGATCCAGGTCCATTAGAAGCGATGACAGCTGTAGGAGCGAATAAGGTGCAATGGATAGTTTATGGGGTCATTCCGCAAGTGAAAGCGCACTTCGTCTCCTATGTACTTTATACATTTGAGGTGAATGTACGTGCAGCAGCTGTTCTAGGTTTAGTAGGAGCAGGTGGTATTGGATTATATTATGATCGTACACTTGGATTTTTACAATATCAACAAACTGCCTCCATTATTATTTATACCCTTGTTGTTGTATTGCTAATTGATTATATAAGTACATTGTTGCGGGAGAAATTATAATGAGTAAAACGACGATAATCATACCAAAACCGAAGAAACTAAGTGTAAATCGCTGGATTATTTTTATAGCACTTACAGTTGTATATGTATGGGCCTTTTCAGGAGTCCCGTTAGAGGGAATAAAGAATACGGCGGGAGAAATTACAAAAGCAATTATGACAGGCGTATTAAACCCAGATTGGTCGTATGTATCTTTGCCAGATGGTGAAGATTTATTACATGGTTTAATTGATACGTTGGCAATTGCGATATTAGGTACATTTATTTCTGCTTTTTTATCTGTTCCATTTGCTTTTTGGGCGGCAACGAATATGAGTAGTGGAAAATTAACTTCAGGAACTGGGAAATTTGTACTTAGTTTTGTTCGTACATTTCCAGAATTAGTTATGGCTCTTTTATTTATAAAAGCTGTTGGTCCAGGCTCTTTTGCCGGAGTTCTAGCTTTAGGGTTACACTCTATCGGAATGTTAGGGAAACTATATTCGGAAGGAATTGAAAATATAGATAAGGGACCCACGGAAGCGTTAATAGCAACGGGTGCAAATCGGTTTCAAATACTTTGGTATGCGGTATTACCACAAGTGTTACCGGATTTTCTATCGTATACGTTATACAGGTTCGAAATTAATGTACGATCCGCTGCGATTTTAGGTGTTATTGGAGCAGGTGGTATTGGTACGCCATTAATTTTTGCACTTAGTTCACGTAATTGGTCTCGTGTGGGAATTATTTTATTAGGTATCATTTTAATGGTAATTATAATTGATTTTATTTCAAGTTCTATTCGTAAGCGAATTATTTAACTTATTTTAAAAGCGTCTAATTCAGATGCTTTTTTGTATTTTTAAGTGTTTATCAAAAAAGTTGGTATAGAATAAATTAGTGTATTTGTATAAAAATACAGATAATTCCCTTTCTTTTTAAAATAAAAATAATAAAAAAGTATGTCATATTGAATGCCCATACATTCCCGTAATCACTGTTTTTTTATGGAAAATCAAAAAAACATCAACATATTTGTCGATACATGTTGTATAATCTTGCGTGGGAAGCTATCATATAAATGTATAAAACGTTTACTAACATACGCGAAGGGAAGAATAGCATGTCACATTCAATCGAACAACTTTCTATCAACACGATTCGCACATTATCCATTGATGCGATTGAAAAAGCAAACTCTGGTCACCCAGGAATGCCAATGGGTGCAGCACCAATGGCTTATACATTATGGACTCAATTTATGAAACATAATCCAAATAACCCAACGTGGTTTAACCGCGATCGTTTCGTATTATCTGCAGGTCATGGTTCAATGTTATTATACAGCCTACTTCACCTATCTGGTTATGATGTAACAATGGATGACTTAAAGAACTTCCGTCAATGGGGAAGCAGAACTCCAGGACATCCTGAGTACGGTCATACTGCAGGTGTAGACGCAACGACTGGTCCACTTGGACAAGGTATTGCAACTGCTGTAGGTATGGCAATGGCTGAAAGACATTTAGCGGCTAAATATAACCGTGATGCGTATAATGTAGTAGATCATCATACATACGCTATTTGTGGTGATGGAGATTTAATGGAAGGCGTTTCTGCTGAAGCATCTTCATTAGCTGCTCATTTACAATTAGGTCGTCTTGTTGTGCTTTACGATTCAAACGATATTTCATTAGATGGCGATTTAAATCGTTCATTCTCTGAAAGTGTAGAAGATCGTTACAAAGCATACGGCTGGCAAGTAATCCGTGTTGAGGATGGAAACGATATTGAAGCAATCGCGAAAGCAATTGAAGAAGCGAAAGCTGACGAAAAACGCCCAACGCTAATTGAAGTAAGAACGACAATTGGTTTCGGTTCTCCAAACAAATCAGGAAAATCAGCTTCACATGGTTCTCCACTTGGTGTAGACGAAACAAAATTAACGAAAGAAGCATACGCTTGGACTGCTGAACAAGACTTCCATGTAGCAGAAGAAGTATATGACAACTTCCGTAAAACAGTACAAGATGTTGGTGAAACGACGCAAGCTGCGTGGAATACGATGCTCGGTGAATATGCACAAGCATATCCAGAATTAGCAAACGAACTGCAAGCAGCAATGAACGGTCTTCTTCCAGAAGGTTGGGAACAAAGCTTACCAACTTATGAATTAGGATCAAAAGCAGCAACACGTAATTCTTCAGGTGCTGTAATTAATGCAATTGCAGAGTCTGTACCATCATTCTTCGGTGGATCTGCGGACCTTGCTGGTTCTAACAAAACATACATGAATAACGAAAAAGACTTTACAAGAGCTGATTACAGCGGTAAAAACATTTGGTACGGTGTACGTGAGTTCGCAATGGGTGCAGCAATGAACGGTATTGCACTTCATGGCGGTTTAAAAACTTACGGTGGTACATTCTTCGTATTCTCTGACTACTTACGTCCAGCAATTCGCCTTGCAGCATTAATGCAATTGCCTGTAACATATGTATTCACACATGATAGTATCGCTGTTGGTGAAGATGGTCCAACACATGAGCCGGTTGAACAATTAGCAGCACTTCGTGCAATGCCAAACGTTTCTGTTATTCGTCCAGCAGACGGTAACGAATCAGTTGCAGCTTGGAGACTAGCTCTAGAATCTACAAAAACACCAACTGCATTAGTGTTAACTCGTCAAGATCTTCCAACATTAGAAGGTGCAAAAGACGATACTTATGAAAAAGTAGCAAAAGGTGCATATGTAGTTTCTGCAAGCAAGAAAGAAACTGCTGATGTAATCTTAATTGCAACTGGATCTGAAGTAAGCTTAGCAATCGAAGCGCAAAAAGCTTTAGCAGCAGACGGCGTTGATGCAGCTGTTGTTAGTATGCCATCTATGGATCGCTTTGAAGCTCAAACTGCTGAGTACAAAGAATCTGTACTACCAAAAGCAGTAACGAAACGTTTCGCAATTGAAATGGGTGCTACAATCGGATGGCACCGTTACGTAGGTCTTGATGGAGATGTACTAGGTATCGATACATTCGGCGCTTCTGCTCCTGGTGAGAAGATTATGGAAGAGTATGGATTTACTGTAGAGAACGTTGTTCGTAAAGTAAAAGAAATGCTTTAATGATTTTAGAAAAATCTCTCCGGCATGGAGAGGTTTTTCTATGTAAATGAGTTTTTTCGACAGAAAAAGTTTTTTATCTCTCCGCAGTCAGACAATCATTGCAAATTTTCTTCTATATAATGAAGAGAAAAGGTTGTCCAGATTGGGAGGGGAAAAATGAAAACGTATGAATTGTATTTAATTCAAGAGGATATTGCGAAAGCTTATTTTGGTCGTGAATATTTGTTTTTTGATTTATTTGCTCGATTTTCAGAATCTGGGTCCCTTTCGGAGAAAAAAGTACTATATAAACAAATGATGTATATAACGATGCCATTACAAGTAATGAAAATTCATCATAAATTAGAGCAAGCTTTGCGCGTTCTTGGTAAATATGATAGAACACATCGTACACATACACTTTTTACGGGAGCGGAATATGGCGAAATAATGGTGAAACCACACTATATTCGCATGAATACCTCTGGAAATGTCTCTATGGAAACGACTTTCTTTGAGGTGTTAAGAAAGTGTGAATTAACATTTTTAGCTATGGATTATGAAAATACAAAGTATGGATGGCTGAATCCTTTAAAACAAGTACGAACATATGTGTAAAAAATGTCGAATTCTATCTTGTCTTATTGAAAAGGTTTTAGTACACTGTAAGGTAGACAACATGAAGGAGGAAAATATATGCCAATTTGGTTAGGTATTCTAGTGGGCGTAGTAGCACTAGTAGCAGGCGTGGCGTTAGGATTTTTCATTGCCCGCAAATACATGATGAACTACTTAGAAAAAAATCCACCAATTAATGAACAAATGTTAAAAATGATGATGATGCAAATGGGACAAAAACCTTCCCAAAAGAAAATCAATCAAATGATGAGCGCGATGAGCAAGCAACAAACGAAGTAAGCGGATGGGTAATTCTTAGAGCCGCAAGCGTTTCATCACTTTGATATAAGTATCAATTTCGTAAGCTAATCAAACTAAAAGGATTCGTGGGTTTATCTTTCCTTGGAGTTTTTACGGAATTTGCTATATCTTTCTTTAAAACCACTTTTTCTGTTGAGAAATAAACCAACAGGAAAGGTGGTTTTTTTATATGGAATTAGAAGATGTAATAGAAGAATATTTGTATCACTGCATGGCAAAAGGATTCACGCCAAAGACAATGAAGAACAAACGTCAAGAAATGAAGCAATTGAGAAGGTTTCTAATGGATGAGAAGGGGATAAGCGAGTTAGAAGCCATCAATACGCTACATTTAAAGCAATATGTTAGAACAAAGCATGAAGCGGGATTACAGCCACAATCAATAGTAGCTATGTCTAAAATCGTTCGTGCTTTCTTTAGTTGGTGTCAGAAAGAGGAATATCTTAAAGAGAATATTGCTAAAAAGGTGGAATTGCCGAAAGTCCCTAAGAAATTACTAAAGGGATTTACCATTCAAGAGGTATCAACAAGGATAGACGCATTTAGTTATAAAAACTATATTGAAGCAAGAAATAAAGCAATAGTAGCCATGTTAAGCGATTGCGGACCTCAATAATGGATAATTACACCAATTAGTTAGATGAAAGATGTTGGTATTACAAATATATTTAATGTCGAAAAGCCTATCCATTCATTTGAGTAGGCTTTTTTTATTTAGTAAGAAAGTGGTAAATAATTGAGTTTAGTATCTTTATCTCATATACTAAATATACAATTAATGTCTAGGAGAAATAACTAACAATCAGAATTGCAGGCAAATATTCAAATGGAGAAGCTGTAGATTTACATTTTGATGATCTAACAGAAAAAGAAAGAATAGAATATGAAACTATGGTTAAAGGTTATAAGTCAGTTGATAAGTGTATCTATCAGTAGAGGAATGGTGATTTAATGATTAAGAGCATGAAAGATTTTACTATAGGTGTATCTGCATCTTTATTTGCTACGTTTTTAACTACATATTTTACAAGTCCAATTGATTTAAAGAGCATAACAGATCTCAAAGAATTAAAAGCACTTATAGTTAATTATAAGTTTCCAATTTATTGGAGTGTATTTTTTATTTTATTTAGCTTATTACGTATATATGTCCGAAGAAGAATTGATAAGTTGCAAACACCATTGCCTATGGTAGCATTTATAGGGAACAGCCATGACATGAAATTCAAAGCAGATTATCAAGGCTTTAAATGGGAAGCTTTTGTAGACATTAAGCAACGAGATCGTATTACAAAGGAAGCAATAGATATTCATGTATCTAAAGTTGATGGTCCGTATTGTAAAAATGATTACAGGAAGATGAATGAATCTAGAGCGTTTTTTGGTAGATACAAATATAAATGTCCAAAGTGTGGTTACAAACAAATACACTTAAAAAGTAAATGGACATTACGTTCTGAACTTGAAGACGAACTTGAAGCTGATTACAGAAATAAACAAGATGTAGTAAGTTAATTTTAAGATCTGAGAAGAGAGTGGTGATAAAACTACTCTTTTTTTAACACCTACAAGTTCGCACGAAATACCAATTTTACGAACAATAAGGTCTAGGAATTTTAAAATATTGGGAAAACACATAATAAGGTGCTATTAACGTAAAATGCACACATAATTAATAATAAAACTTACTCACTTAAAATCATTAAACATAGGATTCAAAAAAATAATAAGCATATCTATATTTCAAAAGATATGCTTATCATTGATATTATTTTTGATCCAAAATGAAATTTGTTGCAGGATCTACTAAATTTGTTCCTAGTTTTACAAACATATTTCCAGTAGAAATAACTTCTTCACTGTTTTCTGGGAGACCGCGTATTAAAAATTCTTTACTTTTTACTAGTAGGCCCAATCCTTCTATAAGCTTTTGATGATTTTCTTTTAAATCATTAGGTATTTTATCGTTTGGATATGTTTTAATATTTGTATTTGCACTTTCCACTGCACTATAACCTTTAATCATTTCATCTTTCCAGGCTTGTGTTTTGGAGCTCTGATTATCTTGTCTGTGTGCATCTAATTGGGTTTGTATGCTCTTTAAAGCATCGTACAAACGCTTTAATTCTCTGTTCATATCTTTAAGATACTGTGTTCTCATATCAGCAACTGGTGAAATCGGTTCTTTTGCTGGTGTATTATTTTCCTTAACCACTTTTTTACTTTCGGTTGTTTTATCATCATTTTTACTTGCTTTTTCACTTTCAGTAGAGCTACATCCAGCGAATGACATTAAGACAACTAATAGTAAGAAAGTCCACTTTTTCCCCATATTATCCCCTCGTTTCTAATTATGTATCTTTCATATTTTAACATTCATAATATAATTATGTCAGATTATATTTGTTGAGTACATGTCAAAAATAAACGACTTGGTGGGATGGGATCTTTGAATTATAGGTGCGTTAATAGAATTATCATAATTTTATTATGTAATTAAATCTGTGTAAAAATTTAATTTTATGCGAATTTACGTTTGTTTTAAGTTATAGTAAAAAGCTTTGATAGAAAAAATACCTGCTGCAAGTTATGTGCTGATTTTGACATACTAGTCAGTGTGGTACAAGTATCTCAAAATGAAAAGAGTTATCGATTTTAATTATGTAAAACAAGGGAGTTCTTACAGGTTGAATTTATATGAAGTAGATTGTCGTCTTTCTGTGTTTCCTATTATGATGTAATTTGAGGAAGGGAAAACGGGAAACTTGAAAGAGGAAGTAAAGATACATAAGGAAAAGTAAAGCGAATAGATGTATTTTCATAGACAAAACAAATGGAAATATGGTATGTTTTTCTTAACAGAAAAAGTGGCGGAAAACAGGAATTAAACCTTGATATATAAGGGTTTTGATGCAAATGGGGCAAAAACATATCCAAAAGAAAAGGGCACTCTTACCGAGTGTCCTTTTCTTTTGGATATAATAAGTGTTTAAAACTTTTAAAAATTCTGTGTTTTTGGTAAACTGAAAACATCGCTCATTTTAAGGGAGGAGGATAAATATGAAAGTGTTTTTTAATTTAGCTTGGTTTTTTAAGCAAGAAAAACGAGCGTACATAATCGGAATTATTATGTTATTTGGTGTCGCGCTTCTTGAACTTGTAGCGCCAAAAGTACTAGGGATTGTAGTAGATGAAATTAATAGTGGAACATTAACGTCTGAAAAATTGTTGAACTGGGTTATTCTATTAGTAGTTGTAGGAATTACGATGTATATATTACGTTACTTATGGCGTATTATGATTTTTGGATCTTCTTTAAAACTAGCTCGTCAACTGCGAAAGAATCTATATGAACATTTTACTAAGATGAGCCCATCCTTTTATCAATCACGTCGCACAGGCGATTTGATGGCACATGCGACAAATGATATTCAGGCGATTCAGCAAACTGCGGGGTCAGGTGTTTTAACACTCGTTGATTCATTAGCTGTTGGAGGATGTGTACTCGTAGCGATGGGATTTACAATTAGTTGGAAGTTAACGCTATTAAGTTTAATTCCGATGCCAATTGTAGCTATTTCTACAAATTATTATGGAACTTTATTGCATAGAAGATTTCATAAGGCACAGCAATCGTTTTCTGAAATCAATGATAAAGTACAAGAAAGTATGAGTGGGATGAAGGTAATTCGCTCACTTGGACAAGAGAAAGAGGATTTACAAGCGTTTCGGAAAAAATCTGAAGATGTCGTACATAAAAATATGCTAGTTGCACGTATTGACTCGTTATTCGATCCAACGATTTCCTTAATTGTCGGATTTTCATTTTTGATCGCAATTTGTTACGGATCATTATTAGTCGTACGAGGTGAATTAACTGTAGGAGAATTGGTAACATTTACAACGTACTTAGGGACACTTGTATGGCCAATGTTAGCGTTTGGATGGCTATTTAATATTATGGAGCGTGGACGTGCTTCGTATGATCGTGTGGAGAAAATACTTTCACAAACTTCAGATGTAGTGAATAGGGACAATGCTATAAATACTATAGCAAGTGGTGATGTTTCGTTCGCTGTTGATTCGTTTTCTTATAAAAAGAATGAACTATTAAACTTAAAAGATATTTACTTTAATTTAAGAAAGGGTGAAACGTTAGGAATTGTAGGACGTACCGGTGCAGGGAAGACGACGTTGTTAAAATGTTTAATTCGAGAATATGATCATTTTAATGGTGAATTAAAAGTTGGGGAGCGGGATATTCGAGATTTAACACTTCACGGTGTGCGTTCTGCAATTTCATATGTACCGCAAGATCACTTTTTATTTTCAGCGAGTATTGGGGAGAACATTGCTTTTGGAAAGGCCGATGCTACATATAAAGAAATTAGCCGAGCTGCTGATATTGCTTGTATCCATAATGATATATTTCAATTTCCAGAAGGGTATGACACTGTAGTAGGTGAAAGGGGCGTTTCACTATCAGGAGGTCAAAAACAGCGAATCTCTATTGCGCGTGCATTATTAACAAATGCTGAAATTTTAATATTAGATGATTGTTTATCAGCCGTAGATGCAAAAACAGAAGAAACTATTTTAACTGCATTGAAACGAGAAAGAGCAGAGAAAACGACGATTATTACTGCCCATCGTTTAAGTGCTATTCAGCATGCAAATCTTATTCTTGTTATTGATGAAGGTAGGGTTATGCAGCGAGGGACACATGAGCAATTAATGAAAGAAAATGGTTGGTATAAAGAAATGTACGAAAGCCAGCAGTTAGAGGCATTAGTAGAGAAAGGAGGCGTATGATGGCTGAGAAAAAACGGAGTGATTTAAGAAGGTTGCTTTCTTATATGAGGCCTTATAAAGGGTTATTAGCGGTAGCATTTTTATTTCTAGTTGGTGCAACTGTAACTGAAATGATGGGTCCTTTTTTAATTAAACAATTTCTTGATGAACACTTAGTGCCAGGTAACTTTGAACAATCAGCACTTGTAACCCTATTTGTAGTGTATATTATTGCTCATTTATTAAAAGTATTATTTACTTATTTAGACTTATTGTACTTTCAAAATATCGCTTTTAAGATTGTCCAAGATATGCGAGTTGAAGTGTATGAACATGTTCAAAAATTGTCATTAAGCTTCTTTGATCGTACGCCGATTGGTACGCTCGTATCCCGCATAACGAATGATACAGAAGCGATTAAGGATTTTTATGTTAGTGTACTATCAACATTCGTGAAAAATGTAGTCTTTTTAGTAGGGATTTTAGTAGCGATGTTTTTATTAGATGTAAAATTAGCACTATTTTCGCTCATATTAATTCCGATAATGTTTGCAATTATGGTGTTGTATCAACGGAAAAGTGCAGCTTTTTATTTAGAGGTACGTAATCAGCTGAGTATATTAAATGCAAAGTTAAATGAGTCCATTCAAGGTATGAATATTGTTCAGGTGTTCCGGCAAGAAAAGCGGATGAGAAAAGAATTTGAAGAAGTGAACAATAAACATTTTAATGCTGGACGTCGTACATTGAAATTAGATGCATTACTTTTACGTCCAGCAACAGATCTTGTTCATATTGTAGCAATTGCGTTAGTACTTGGTTTATTCGGAATCGATGCTTTAAAGAGTCCTGTTGAAGTAGGGGTTTTATATGCTTTCGTTAACTATATACATCGTTTCTTCCAGCCGGTAAATGAGATGATGATGAAACTATCTTTCTTCCAGCAAGCGCTTGTTTCATCATCGCGTGTATTTCATTTAATGGATGATAAAGATTTAGCTCCTGTTCAAATGGGGAGTGAACAGCCACGAGTAGCTAATGGGGAAATTCAGTTTAAAGATGTTACTTTTTCATATGATGGAAAGCGTGACGTTTTAAAAAATGTATCTTTTCACGTAAAGCCAGGGCAAACGGTTGCTTTTGTAGGGCATACTGGTAGCGGAAAGAGTACGATTATGAATTTATTAATGAGATTTTACAATATTAAATCAGGAAATATTGTAATAGACGGAGTAGATTTAGAAAAGTTTGAAGAACAAGAAATTCGAAAGAAAATTGGTCTTGTGCTGCAAGATGCATTTTTATTTGCTGGAAATGTAAAGCAAAACATTCGTATGTATAATGAAGAGATTACGGATGAAGAGATAGAGGAAGCGGCAAAGTTTGTGCAAGCGAATACGTTTATTGAAAAATTACCAGAGCAGTATGATACAGAAGTTGTCGAAAGAGGAGCTGCATTTTCTAGTGGTCAAAGGCAATTAATTGCTTTTGCTAGAACGATAGCAACCAATCCGAAAGTATTAGTGTTAGATGAAGCGACGGCAAATATTGATACAGAAACAGAGGAGGCTATCCAAACGGCATTGCAGCAAATGCGAAAAGGCAGAACAACGATAGCGATTGCGCACAGATTGTCCACAATCCAAGATGCGGATCAAATATTTGTTATGCATGAAGGGGAAATTGTAGAAAGCGGAGCACATCAAGAGTTACTTAGTAAACAAGGACGTTATTACAATATGTACTTACTACAAAATAAAGGTAGTTTGCAAAAGGCCTTGTAATTACAAGGCTTTTTTTGCGGTGTTAAAAGTGTATTAATGGAGTTTCTGGTGTAGGGTGTAGTTTCAATTTCACTTTTTTCTTAAACATCTCGACAAAATAAATATATTAGAACTTTATTACTATAGCATAAAAGTCGTGTCCACTAACTGAAGTTATACATATTGTATACGGAATAAAAAAATTGATAGGAGCTTTTATATGCAAAATAGATCCAGTTCAAATGTTACGTTTATCGATGTGTCTCATTGGGAAGGAAACATCGATTGGAATGCTGTGAAGTCATCTGGTATTCCAGCGGCGTATGCAAAAGCGACGGAAGGTGTGAACTATATTGACCCTACTTTCGTTCAAAATGTACAAGCTGCAAGAAATGCGAATGTATTAATTGGTGCATATCATTTTGCGCACCCAGAACAAAATGATGCCATTTCAGAAGCGAAATATTTTGTGAATATATTACAGAGTAATCAGACGGACTTAATTCCTGTTTTAGATTTAGAATCGCCAACGGATACTAGCAATAGTAGTTTAACGGGTGCGACTATATCGAATTGGGCAAGAAGTTTCGTAAATTATGTGAAACAAGCTACTGGGAAAAATGTAATGTTATATACAGGAGTTTGGTATATTAATGAATTTGGAATTAGCGGGTTAAGTGACATTCCACTATGGATTTCCAGATATTCTAGTATACCGCCTGTTGATGCTGGTGGATGGACAGAGTGGACAGCATGGCAGTACACAGATTCTGGGCAAATTCCAGGTGTAGGAAATTGTGATGTATCAGCAGCTGTTTCATTAGAAGCTTTACAAGGAAATGGAGCAAGTGGTGGAGGTAATGTTCCCACGCCTAATAATGCGACTCCAGTGTACGGAGTTGCTGTAATTAATGGAGATAATGTGAATTTACGGAGTGGACCATCTTTACAGTCTAGTGTAATTCGCCAATTGAATCGTGGCGAATCATATGAAGTTTGGGGAGAACAAGATGGATGGCTCTGTTTAGGGACAAATCAGTGGGTATATAATGATTCAAGTTATATTCAGTATAAACATTATGTGGCAACTATTACTGGCGATAATGTGAATCTGCGAGACGCTCCATCATTAAATGGGAATGTTATAAGACAGTTACATCATGGTGAATCATATCGAGTATGGAGTAAGCAAGATGGATGGCTTTGCTTAGGGACAAATCAATGGGTATACTATGATTCAAGTTATATTCAGTATGGTGTACAATAAAGTGAACTTAAAAGGTATCTCGACTGAGGTGCCTTTTATTAAAAATATATAATTTTTACAAAGTGTATATTAAAAGCATAGTATAATATAATCGATATATTTATAAAAATAATCGGACGTGAAATAAAGGAGAAAAAATATGGAGTATGTGCTAATAGGTGGAATTTTAATATTATTAGCTGCAGTGTTTGTACTGTTTTATAAAAATAAACAGTTAGAATCAGAGAGCCAGCAAGTAGAATTTGAAAAGAAACAAGCGATTGAAACATATGAAAGTGAAATTGCAGCTACGATTACAGAGCACAAAGAACAGCAAAGTACTTTAAAGAATATGGAGCAAAAAAAATATAATGATTTACAAGTGAGTACAGCTAGAGAACTTGAAAATATGCGTATGATGAAAAATCAACTAGCTGTTCAACATAGTAAAGAACGTAGTGAAATGCAAGATAAGCATAGTAATGAACTACATATGTTTCAAAATTTAATTGCAGATTTACGAGAGTATGCCAAAAATGGTGCCGAAGTGAATACACATGAAGCATTACATTATATGAAACGAAGTTTTGTTGAGCAAGGAATCATACTAGAAGATGAGTTTCATATTATGCCGAATATCTTTATGAGAGGTAATAAAGATAGACATAAACGTGACGTAAACGATAATCGAATCCATCATCTCATCTTATGTAAAACTGGTATTTATCTACTGGAGACGAAAGAATGGACAGGGAAATTAATCCATGGCTTAACGAGAGAAAATGCAGGTATATATTCATTTATGATTGAGGAAATTGGCAAGTATCAACATGAAATTGAAAAAGAAGAGACATTTGAATTTATTACGGATGGAACTTCATTAACTTTGCAAGTAAGAAATGAAGGGAATCCAGCGTATAAAGCGAAAATACTATCTCAAACTTTATATAATTGTTTGGAAGAAATGCAAGTAGATATTGTAAAGGGAAAAATAAAACCGATTGTATATTTTGAAAATGAAAGTGGAAAAGAAGTTATTGATCTTTCTAATGAAGAATTGCCGAGATTTAAAGATAGAGAACAAATTGTAACGTTTTTCAGAAATGAAGTTTTAACAAGTAAAGTAATATATACAGCACAAGAACTACGAAAGATTAGAGATATGATTGGCCAGATGAATTATGTTGCGAAGTAAAACTTTAATCAGTGGGGCATTCCCCGCTGATTATTAACCCGCATCAATCGGATTTTATGGTCAGTACGACTGCCACATAACTTCTTTACAGCTGAATTTTGAGCTGGGAGTGTCACTAACGGGATAAAGTAGGTGTTATTTGGGTGGAGAAAGGTAAAAGCTCTATATTGTGGGGAATATTGTACATTTATTTTTGTTTGTATATATTAATGTATCTTGTGTTTATCTTTGTTATTGATATGGTTCATGTGTCATTGAGTGTAACGAGTATTTTTGTAGTAGCAATGCCTTTTATTCTACTAGTTATTATTCAAAAGGCTGTCTTACATGTATCAGCAAGACGTGATAAAGATAAGAAACAGCTGTTCACTGTAATGATGGTTGCTCTCATTCCATTGATAGTATGCACTTTACAATTAAGTTTAAATAAATACACTTCAAACTTTAATCAGGATCGGTGGTTAAATGATGAGGAAAAACGGGTATATATGATAGATGACTTATTAAAGCGGCATAAATTGATAGGGAAATCAAACGAGGAAATCATAAAATTGTTAGGGGTCCCTACGAAAACAAGCAGTTTGGAAAAGGGAATTACTACACTATACTATCTTGGGAATGAACGTAGTTTCATTCCTATAGATAGTGAATGTCTTGTTTTGCAATTTGATAAAGATGGTAGAGTTATAGAGTATAAGGTGCAACGAGATTGAAATAGTGAGAGGAGAAGCTATATCTTTTATAGCTTCTTTTCTATATTCCAATATAGAAAAAACAGGCAAATAGTAGTCATTCCTATCTATACGAATGAGATAGAGTTTGTTATATTGTAAATGGTTATTTAGTTTAGAAGTTTACTAGATAGTATTAAATTTTTTAGATTAGGGAGGGAAGTTAACACGAATTTCGATATAAGCGTGTTAAATAATTATTATGAAAAAAGGATTTTATAATGTTTTAGCTGCATCAATTGTATGTAGTATGGTAACGATTCCAACTTTTTCCTATGCTGACACAGTAGAAAAGACTGTAACAATTTCAACTGAAGAGCAAGCTTTAAAAAGTATTGAAAACCATATGAAAGATGAAGATGGACGTGGAGAGGGTAAAGGAGTAACAACTGAAGCGCAAGGAGATTTTCTTGTACATATAATAAGTTCAGCATCTTTATTTGATTCTGCTGATTTACAAAAAGCAACAGGTGTGCAGCTTTCTAATCAAGTAGTGAAAGCCGAGAAACGAAAAGGAAACGCTTACTATGTTGAAACATCATCTGGAGCTGGGTGGATACAAAATAGTGAAGGAAATGTAGAGGTTAAGGAAGTTTATCACTTGGCAAACGAAAAGTTAGTAATTAATGAAGAGACAGCTACATATACCGCACCATTTAATTCATATAAAGATGAGAAAGTGTTACAACCGCAAACAATTATTGCAATTGGACAAGTTGGAGAGTGGTTCCAAGTCCAAATAGATAATGAGGTGAAATGGATTTATGCACCTTCAGCAAAATTTGAAGGGACAAAGGCCTCGCTTATTCAAGACACAACACCAACACGTACAAAACGTGCAGCTGTTATGTATGCAGCGCCATCAGCAGAGAAAACAACGGATATTTACGGTGTACCATTAAAGGAAATGATTGTACCAACAGGAAATGAAAATATTCGTCCAGGCAATGCGATGAAACCAAACTACATTACAATTCATGAGACAGATAATTATAGTGTTGGAGCAAATGCTAAAAATCATGCACAATATTTATACAGTCAAGCAACAGGAACGACTGATCGTTCAGCATCTTGGCATTTTACAGTAGATGATAAAGAAATTTATCAACATCTACCATTAAATGAAAATGGCTGGCATGCTGGAGATGGAGCAGAAGGAACTGGTAATAGAGAATCCATTGCAATTGAAATTGCTGTCAATCAAGATGGTGATTATAATAAAGCTGTGGAAAATGCTCGCAAACTAGCAGCCTATTTAATGGGGGAATTAAATATTCCTTTAGAAAATGTGAAAAAACATCAATTTTGGAGCGGAAAGAATTGTCCGGCTATTATGATAAATAATAATGCATGGGAACCATTCTTACAGGGAACAAAAGCTTATTATGATGCAAATCATAAAGATGATATTACAGGCGGTTGGTATGAAGCAGATATTCGTGAATTAGATAAAAGAGGTATTATGGTTGGAGACGGAAAGGGTTCTTACTGGCCAGAACGCCTTGTAACACGTGGTGAATTTGCGAATTTAGTTTCAAGATCATTGCAATTACCAGAGGGGAAATCGAATTTCAAAGATATAAGCACAGCTCATCCATCACTAGTAGATGGTATTAATCGTGCAGCTAGTGCTGGGATTATAAGTGGACGAGGAAATGATATATTTGCTCCGAATGATACGATTAAACGTGATGAAGCTGTCATTATGATTGATCGTGCATTGCAATACAAAAATATAAAAGGTAATTTAGTTCCATTACCATTTACGGATCAAAATTTAGCGTATGATAAACAGGCGGTTCAACGTGTTTATGGGTTAGGTATCGTAAAAGGGAATGAGAATAATGAGTTTATGCCAAAAGGTTCTGCAACACGTGGGGAATCTGCAGCATTTATTAATAGAATGTTAAAAGTAATAGAGAGTAAATAATGAAAAGGCATTCGCTTTGGCGAGTGCTTTTTTATTTTTCAATATGTTATAGAAAGGGGATGTGATTTTTGACTGGAATAAGGAATGAAAGTGGTGGTGATGCATATATTTAGAGGCATTGGGTAGTTTTTTGTATAAAATGAAAAGGAGGTAGGACGGTGAAATCAATACCGACTGAAGTCCTGAGTAAGGAATTGATGGAAAGAGAAGGGGTTATATCTATTACAGTGATGGAATTTGAAAAGATAGAAGTGGCCGGAGTAGTTGTTTCTGGGCCCGCTGTTATTTTGATTAATCAAGAGTAAGTACATATTATTTATATAGAAAAAGTAGAAAGAGCATCCATTT
>NZ_ALBR01000017.1:0-35949 GCF_002081505.1 Bacillus sp. CDB3
ATTTAGGATGCTTTTTGTTTGTATAGAAGTGCGCATGTGATAGATAATTGGAATATTGGAGGGGCAATATGTGGCAATTATTATAACAATGTTATTAATGGGAGTTTTATTAGGGTTTGTCGGAGCAGGAGGGGCAGGATTTATCATCGCGATACTCACTTTAGTATTCCATATCCCTATTCACGTTGCTCTTGCAACATCTCTAACTGCTATGGCATTTACGACATTATCTGGGGTATGAAGTCATTATAGAGAAGGGAATGTTGTGCTTGTAATAGGCGGAATTGTTGGGGGATTTGGAGCGATTGGTTCCTTTATTGGTTCGAAGTTTGGTTCGCTAATACCAGCGAATCTTCTACACTGGTTTACAGCGGGAATGTTATTTTTATCTGCAATTTTTATGTTTATTAGATTAATTATATTTCAAAAAAAGGAACGGTCGTCTTTAAAAGGGCGTAACGAACTTTCGAAAGATAACTTGATTAAATGTATATGTCTCGGACTGGTTACTGGAATGTTAGCTGGTTCATTTGGGATTGGTTCAGCACCTTTTATCCAACTCGGATTAATAGTTCTATTAGGATTAACAATTCAGCAGTCTGTAGGGACGACAATGCTTGTTATATTACCAATCGCAATTGGAGGTGGGCTTGGATATAGTTCGGAAGGGTATTTAGATTATGTATTATTAGTACAAGTTTTAATCGGGACAATGTTAGGGGCATATATAGGAGCTAAGTTTACAAATTATGCACCTCGCATGCTTTTAAGGTTTTCAATGATTATGACACCGATACTAGCTGGATGTATGTTGTTAGTAGAGTAAAGAAAACTATTAATACATTTTACGAATGAATTATGTAAGTAATTCATATTTCCCATATAAAAGGATTTGCTTTAATATAATGAGTGTAAAGTTCGAGTATTCGAAGTATTACTTGAATTATATCCCTATCCCTTTTCTAAAAAATGCGAACAAGTTTTGCCCTATTCTATTCAATAGTTTATTGTATAGAAATATATTGTTCGATGACCATTATGGAACGCACATAATGGGTAAATCCCGATCCTTAAAGAGGATGCCCCTAATCTTCATGTGAAAATATGATCGGATAAGAAAGCTGGCCAATTTATGGTCAGCTTTCTTTTTGTTCAAAAACTATTTCTTCTCTAATTTCTGTTTGCAATAATAAAGCTTTTCCAAAACGACGTTTACATTCCGCACGCACTTTTTCAATGGCTAGTAGCTGAGTAGTGGCAGGAACTGTTACGATAGCTTGGCGAGGTTTTCGATTTTCTTCACAAAAGACACATTCCACAACATATTTAGAAATCATATTTTCATCCTTCCATTTTTAATTTCTAAGAAGGGATTGTCTATGAAGTTAATGTGATTTTTCGTCATTAGTTTACTTTTTTCCTCTTTTTTCAAGGAGAAAATGATAAAGAAGGTGAAATTTTATAGGGGAGGGATGTATATATATGGAAAGATGGGTAGGGTGTGCAGCAGTATGTCTAAATGAAAGAAATGAAATTTTAATGGTATTGCAAGGGCAAAAGGGTGAAGAAAAAAGGTGGTCTGTTCCAAGTGGTGGGCTTGAAAATGGAGAAACACTAGAAGAATGTTGTATTCGAGAAGTTTGGGAAGAAACGGGTTACGATGTGGAGGTTGTAAATAAAATATACGAAAAAGAAGGTATTACATACGGGGTTCCTGTATACGTTCATTATTATGTCGTTAAAAAAATAGGCGGTAGTATGAAAATCCAAGATCCTGATGAGTTAATACATGAAATTGCTTGGAAGAGGATAGATGAAATGAAGGAATTAACGCTATCTTTCCCGGAGGATTATAAGATTTTAAATAAATATATAAATAAAAAAGCGAGTGTTTAAACACTCGCTTTTTAATGTATCCAAGATAAGAAAAGCGGAACGATAACTAAACTAGCTCCGGCTGTTAAAAGCATTGATAAACTTGCAATTGTACCTTCGACAGGACCGATTTCAAATGCTTTTGATGTTCCGGTTCCATTCGCGCTAGTACCTAGCATTATACCTTTTGCGAGCGCTGTTTTAATGCGGCATATGCGTATGAGAGTAGGACCGAGTAATGCCCCAGTTAAGGCAGTTAATACGACGAAAACTGCTGTTAATTGTGACATGCCACCAATCATTTCTGAAATAGCCATTGCAATAGGTGTCGTTACAATATGTGGTGCTAAACTCTGTTCGATTGATGAATCAATTTGAAAAAAATTAGCTAATAGTGCTGAAGTAATAACTGATAGAAAAGAACCGACAATGACATTAATTAAAATAGCAGTTCCATGTTTTTTTAATAGATCAAAATATTTATAGATTGGCCATGCGAAAGCAACCGTTGCAGGTTTTAATAATTCTGTTAACCAATGACCACCGGATTCGTAGGTTTCGTATGGTGTATCTAATCCGAGTAATAAAGCAATTAAAATGATTGGGCATACAAGAAGGGGAGAAAGTAAGCTCCAATTCCAGCGTTGATACATTTTTTTAGATACCCAATATGTGAATAGTGTTAATAGCAAACAAAGAAAGCCGATCATTGTGTTGATCCTTTCCGCTTTAATAGCAATTCTGTTAATAGTCCTGTTACGAGAGTGACACAAAGTGTACTAATCACGATAATTAAAATGAGATCGATTCCATATTGTGATAATGTATCTTTGTAACGAATGACAGCGACGGCAGAAGGGATGAAAAATAAAATAAGTTCTTTTAATAAAAAGTCTGCACCGTCTTGTATCCATTCTTTTTTCACTATATTAAATTTTAATGAGATTAATAATAAAAAAATACCGATTATACTTCCTGGAACTGGGAGGTGTGCCTGTTTTGTGATCCATTCACCTGTCCAAGCGAAACAAAATAATAATAAAATTTGTCCGCTTAATTTCCACCATTTCATACAGTAACCACCTCTTTCTTTTTTTACATAATAATTGTAAAAAAGAATTAACAATTTCTACTATACGTTCATTCGAAATATTTGTCTAATATATAAATTATATGTTATTAATATATTAGATGTATTAATCGAAAATGAAAAGGGTGTCCAAAATGGAATTACGGCATTTGCAATATTTTGTTGTAGTGGCAGAGGAATTACACTTTGGACGAGCAGCTGCTCGTTTACAAATGACACAACCACCGCTTAGTCAACAAATTCAGCAATTAGAAAAAGAAATGGGAGTTATGTTATTTTCAAGAACGAAGAGAAAGGTTGAATTAACAGAAGCGGGAGAAATGTTTTTAAAAGAAGTAAAAAAAGCGTTTGAACAAATTGAAAAAGCAGTAGAAGTTGCACAAAGTGCGCAAAGGGGAGAAGTTGGATCACTTTCAATTGGTTTTGTAGGTGCGGCGATATATGATATTTTACCGTCAATCGTTAGGGAGTATAGAAAGAAATTTCCGAGAGTGTCTGTAGCATTACATGAATTGTCCACACCGGATCAGGTGCATGCACTTCATGATAATCGAATTGATATTGGATTTTTACGTCCGCCAATTCCAACGCAATTACTTGAGTTAGAACCAATTCAAAAACTTTCGTGTACGTTATGTTTACCGAAGGCACATCCGCTCGCTGAAAAGGACGAAATACATATCGAAGATTTAAGGGATGAACCGTTCGTATTTATTACGAGACCAGTATGGCCAGCGTTATATGATACAATTCTATCGCTTTGCCGCGATGTAGGTTTTAGTCCGCACATTGTACAAGAAGCAACAGAGTATCAAACTGTCATGGGCCTTGTAGCAGCAGGTATTGGAATTACGGTGATACCTGTATCAGCAAATAAATTGTATAAAACAGAAGTTGTGTATAAGGAGCTATGTGACTCTAATTTTGTAGCAGAAATGTCGGTGGCTTACAAAAAAATGAATAGTAATCCAGAGCTGTTAGAGTTCTTAAAAATTGCAAGAGAGAAAAAAAGGATTGAAGTGGAAGATGAGAAGGGTGAGCAGTAATCATGACGGAGAAGGGATTTAATTAAGATACACAAAACTACACCTTGTTAAACAATAAAGCGGAAATGCACCTAAATTGCATTTCCGCTTTATTGTTTTTTAGCTCGATACTAAATAGATAAACATGTTCGTTTTCTTTTAAGAGTAGATCGATACCCGTTTCTTCATCAATTGTAGGGACACTTATAGTTTCTTTATTTGTTGGGATTACAGCGGCTAAAATCGTTTTTTGATTGTATTTTACGTTTTTAGTAGATTGAATTGTAGTAGTTGCAGAACTATTTACGATTGGAGGAGACTCTTCAGGAACAAGCGTTGCACCACCGTCGATATTAATATACCATTGGCCTTTTTCTTGTACATCTTTATCAAATTGGAGATGTGGTGCTATGAAGGAAAGCCTTATGCTCTTTTCTGAAAAATGTGATGAAGCTATGTTAGCAATTTCTTTTACTTTTTTACCATTTTGATAATAGTCAATTGTAGCATGGAGTTCATCTTTATTATTTTTGATTGTAACGTTATAAAACATTCTATTTCCTTCTCCTATAGGAGTCATTTGTAAAATATCAGATTGCTCTTTTGTTAACTTATATGGTTTAACAGTGGCGCCTTCATTGTTTTTTAGTGGGCTACAACTAGTGAAAAGTAACAAAGAAAGAATAAACAGTAATTTTACACGCATATAACCCCTCCTTTTTACAATTATAGTATATAAATGGTTTTATTCCCATTTTATTTTCTAGGACTAAAGGCTTAGTAAAGATTCCGATTGAAGTGCGATGTTTAAAATGTCATATTTTTATACACTAGTATTATAGAAGGAGTATGTTATGAAGTGAGGTAGGGGAAGAAATTTATGTCTTTATTTCGGTTGGCGAGAAAAAATATACAAAAATTTGCTACCAGAAGGTTAAAACAATTTATGTGGATTGTTATGAATACAATGATTTGTTTTTTTATGATATCATTCCGGTTCAATGAAGCTGTAATAAGTAAAGCGGAATATACACCTATATTTGTAAAGTGGTTTTATGCAATGTTTCTATTTGTAATTTTTGTGTGTATGTTCATTACTTATAAAATGACAGCCTCTCTTTTACAGAGTAGAAGAGAGGAGTTTAGATCGTATGAAGTAGTGAATATGAAGAGAAAAGAAATGTTATGTTTATTATGCCAGGAGCAATTATTAACTTACGGAGGAGCTTTCGTTTTCGGATTAATTCATGGTATGTTATTTTTGAAATTATTTATTATTATTTTTATGAAAGTAGTAGGAATCCAAGGAGTAGCAAATGCACCAATTACGGTGTATGCGATAATGGTAACAGCAGTTGTTATGATAACCGTCATTATAATATCGATGTGGCAATGTTGTAGATTTATACAAAGGTTAAAAGATGAAAAGTCATATGAAACGAGGAGAAAGGCATGAGAAATCATGGCTTTTTCTTCATTTTACACATGTTATTAATCATGATACAGTGGGAAGAACTGAAAAAAGAGTTAAGAAGAAAGGTTGTATGGAATGATAAATGAGCAAGCGATCGTAAAAGTTGATCGATTAACAAAGCGAATTGGTTCAAAGACGTTAGTAGAAAATATTAGTTTTGAAGTGAAAAAAGGTGAAGTAGTTGGCTTATTAGGACCAAATGGTGCTGGGAAAACGACATTAATGCGAATGATGGTTGGAATGATTCGTATGACAGAAGGAGAAGTATGGATTGATGGTCAATCTGTAAAACAGCAATTTGAAAAAACTGCTGCGAAAATTGGTGCTGTAATTGAGGCACCGGAATTTTATCCTTTCTTAAGCGGCTATGAAAATTTAACATATTTCGGACGAATGAATGGCAATGTGACCGAAGAACGTATCGATGAAGTAGTGCAATTGTTGGGAATGGGACAAGTGATTGATCGTAAAGTAAAAGCATATTCACTCGGTATGAGACAGCGTTTAGGAATTGCCCAGGCGCTTATTCATGATCCAGACGTATTAATACTAGATGAACCAACGAACGGATTAGATCCTAGTGGTATACATGAAATGCGGATGTACATAAAGAAAATTGCACATGAACAAGGAAAGGCGGTTCTTGTATCTAGTCACTTACTTTCAGAAGTAGAATTAATGTGTGACAGAGTTATTATTATTCAGCACGGAGAATATGTCGCAACACAAAATATTCAAAGTGACAAAAAGGAAGAAACGGAAAAAATACATATACGTGTAGATGATGTGAATAAAGCGACAGAAGTTTTAGAATACGATGTTTTAGTAAAAGAAAACGAATTAGTTATAAACGTGAAAGATGAAGAAATTCCAACTATTCTTCGTACATTGATGGAGAAAAACATTCAAGTTTATCGTGTATATGAAGAAAGAAAAACGCTGGAAGAGCAGTTTTTAGAATTAACAGGAGGAAAAGATATTGTTTAATTTAGTTTATAACGAGTTGTATAAAATATTTAAGCGAAAGCGAACGATTATTCCTTTTGCAGTTATTGCAGTATTAATTATTGGATTAGGATGGGTTACGGTCAAGTATTTAGAGCCAGAAACAAAAGGGTGGAAAGCGGATTATACAGAACGCACTGTAGAAATAGAGAAAAAACTCGGCATGAAAAAAGCGGATATTTTAGCAGAAAAGTCAGGGGACGAGCTTGTAAAGGAATATCAGCTTAAAATGAAGTATTTAGATACGGACACAGCACCGTCAAGTAGTTCTCCGCTTTCATTTATGAGAGATACAGGTTTTATCGTATTTCCAATTTTGCTTCCGTTTATTCTTGTGTATGCAAGTACAATTTTTGCGAATGAATACAGCTGGGGAACATATAAATTTTTAACGATCCGTCCGGCAAATCGATTTAAAATATTAACAGCAAAATTTTTAGCAATCGTTATATTTGCAGCGTTATTGTTTATATTTAATATGATTTTCGCTGCTTTATGTGGACTTGTTATTTATAAATTCCAACAGCCTGCATGGAGTGAATTTATTTTCCAAGATGGAAATATTATAAAACAAAGTATTTTTATGGAAGCAAGTAAGTATTACGTTTTATCGTGGCTACCAACTCTTGTGTATGCTGCATTTGCCTTTATGATTTCCGTTTTAACTAGATCGAGCGGAGGTGCAATCGGAATTTCTCTATTTCTCGCATTATCAGGAGGAATAGCGCTAATTCCGGCAGCGAGATATGAATGGGCGAAATATTTATTACCAGCGAATACAGATTTATATGGGCTTTCAAAGGGTGGGAGCTTTATTGATGGGGTAACATTCCCATTCGCTTCTTGTATGCTTCTTCTGTATTTAATTGTATTTCTAGGGATTTCCTATACAGTATTTATAAAACGAGATTTAACAGCATAAGCAAAAGCCGTTAAGGATTAACTTAACGGCTTTTTGTATGTGCTAATTGATGAATAGCCTCTTCGGCTAATAAGGCGAAATACTCCGCGCTAATAGGTAATGCTTGCTCATCTACTGTAAAAGCTGGATGATGCCATTCATGTGTACCACTTGTTCCCATAAAGACGAATGAACCTGGTGTTTCTTGTTGGTAAAAAGAAAAATCTTCTCCGGCCATTGATGGTGTAGGAGAGATAACGTTTAGATTCATTTGCTCTGCAATTTGAATAGAAAGATTAGTGAGTGTTTTATCGTTATGAACAGCAGGAGGGCCTGGGTAAAATCGGAATTCTGTTTTTACACCTAGTGCATCAGAAACCCCTTTAATAATACGCTCCATTAATGCTGGAATCTTTTCACGTGTTTCAGTTTGGAATGTACGTACAGTTCCTTCTAACGTAGCTTTTTCAGGAATAACGTTCCACGTATTTCCTGAATGGATGTTTGTAACACTAACAACTGCATTATGAGATGAACTTATATTTCGACTTACAATTGTCTGCAGTGCCATAACAATTTGAGAAGATGCGACAATAGGGTCTACGCCAGCATCTGGTACAGCTGCATGTGTACCAACTCCGTGAATTTCAATTTCAAACCGATCAACTCCGGCCATTAGTGGCCCATCTTTAATACCGATTGTACCTACTGGTAAATCATGTTTATTATGCATACCAAAGATAGCTTGTACATCCTGTAAATGTCCAGCTTCAATAACTTTGCAAGCGCCATTACTACTTTCTTCAGCTGGCTGGAATATAAAGCGGACAGTTCCGTTAAGAGAAGATTCTTTTTCCTTTAATAAATAGGCTGCACCAATAGTAGCAGCTGTATGAAAATCATGCCCGCAAGCATGCATTTTACCGTGATTTTTCGAAGTGTACGGTAAATTTGTTTCTTCTTGAATAGGAAGGGCATCAATATCAGCACGAACTGCTACAACGGGACCGTTTTTATTACCAGAAATTTCAGCGATAATTCCTGTTTCTAAATTGGAATCAATAATAGTAATGTTTGCTTCTTCTAACCAATCTTTTATCGCTTTTGTTGTTTCAAACTCTTCATATGATAGTTCTGGATACTCATGTAAATGTCGACGAATAGAAATAAGTTTTTCTGTTAATTGATTTGGAATAGATGCCACGTATTATGCCCTCTTTCTTAAACGAAGTATTTACTATAAGTATACAACAATAAAAGAGAGGATTCTCAAGTGAAAATCCTCTCTCGTTTATGCAGCCACTTTTTTATGTGTATGATGTTTTTGATAGCGTCCACGCATTGCATAGGCAATTTGCGGGATTGCGATACCGATTAAAATAAGTGATACACCGAACCATTGTGAAGATAGTACAGCTTCTTTTAAAACGAATACAGACATAATAGTTGTAACTGGTAGTTCTGCTGCACCAAGAATAGTTGCTAATCCAGAACCGATTTTTGGAATGCCAATTGTAAAGGCAATAGATGGAATAACGATACTAAATATTCCTAATCCTAAGCCGTATTTCCAAAGTCCTTGAGAAATGGCACCGTTCATAATAAATGTTGGCGGGAATACGAGCATTACTAAAGTTAAAGCACCAGCCATTAAAAGAACACCGCGCGGTAATGAAGGCACTTCAACAGCAACTTTTCCGCTCACGAAAATGTATGTTGCGAATGTAACGGCAGATAATAAACCTAAAATGATTCCAGTCGTATCGAAATCACCTGCTGATTTTTCTAGTAAACCACTTGATAAAAATGTACCTACAAGTAAGAAAATAACTGAAATAACTTTTTCTCTTGAAGGTAATGTTTTCGTTGCGACTGCTTCAATGATAATCCCAACCCAAACGAACTGGAATAAAAGTATAATTGCAATAGAAGCTGGTACAGTTTTTAATGAAGCATAATAAAAAATGCCAGTAAAGCTTGCCGATGTTCCTGCAACGAATAAAATTAACGCTTGTTTTAATGGAACACGGTGTCTAGAAAATAGAAGTGTAATAGTAAGCAAAATAATCCAACCGAACAAATATTGGCTACCAATTACCTCTCCGAGTGAAAATCCTTCTGCATAAGCAAGTTTAACAAAAATAGCTAAAATCCCATAACTACACGCTCCTAATAAAACTAAAAGAGAATAACGAAGCATGAAAAATTCCTCCCATCTATATGCAATTGTTCCGTAACGGACATATATAACTAGAGGGAAGTATACAAAATTAAAAATAAAGGGTCAACTGAAAGAAAAGTGCGACATTTTATAGAATAATAATAAAAGTATGATATTTATGCATAATCTTGAAATTAATAATAATTAAAGTATTGTAAAATCAGCGTTACATTGTATAAAGACAGCATTTGAAAAAAATATTTTTTCAGGTCAATATGTGTGAAGTTAATTGTAATGTGCTAAGTATTTGAGAAACTGTGAAACCTTTGTTATGTTAGTAACAATTAGGAAGAGCTTTATAATCCAATTGAGATTGTTCTATATAATAGAAGGAAATGAAAACGTTTTATTAGAAACTGTTTGTAAAGATAGTTTTTCTTATTATCACGTTGTTAAAGTGAGTTCACGAATTGTTCATAGTATTTTTATGTGTTTTTGCTACAATATGTAAGGAGAGGAGTGAAATCATGCAAGATATTAGTATTTTTTTAGCGTTTGGCGCTGGGTTTCTATCATTTATTTCCCCATGTTGCTTACCGCTTTACCCGGCATTTTTATCATACATAACAGGTATGTCGGTTTCTGAATTGAAAGAAGAAAATGCAATGCTTCGCAAAAGAAGTATGATACATACAGCGTTTTTCTTACTTGGTTTTTCAATTATTTTTATTGCGATTGGATTTGGTACAAGTTTTATCGGAGGCATCTTTACGGATTATAAAGATTTAATTAGACAGTTAGGTGGTATATTTATCATCGTGTTCGGTCTTATAATTGTCGGTGTGTTTAAGCCGAAGTTTTTAATGCAAGATCGTAAATTTACTTTTAAGAATCGTCCGAGTGGTTATTTTGGTTCAGTTCTAATTGGATTGGCATTTGCTGCAGGGTGGACACCATGTACTGGACCTATTTTAGTGTCTGTAATTGGATTAGCTGCAACAAACCCAGAATCGGCAATGATTTATATGATTGCTTACATACTTGGATTTGCTATCCCGTTTTTCGTACTTTCATTCTTTATTACGAAAATGTCTTGGATTAAAAGAAATAGTATGGCTTTCATGAAAATCGGAGGATACATTATGATTGTCATGGGGATATTCTTATATTTTAATTGGATGACGAAAATTATCGTATATTTCTCAAGTTTATTTGGTGGATTTACCGGTTTTTAGTATTATTCTGTGAAAATGTTGGAAATACTAACGGAAAAGCATATAATGAAAGTATATTTTGCATATAGCCACAAAAAAGGATGAGAAAATATGAACATAGTTCTTTTATCAAGTATTGTTGCTGTTTGTATGGCTGTCGGTGCGATGTTTATTCGTTTAAAAGCAGCTAAGAAACCCGCAACATTGAAAAAAATTATACTTCCACCATTTTTTATGAGCACGGGAGCATTGATGTATGTTTTTCCTGAATTTCGATTAACTCCAGCAGAAATGTTAGAAGCAATTGGTGTTGGGTTGTTTTTCTCTATTTTTCTTATTAAAACATCTAAATTTGAAATTAGAGGACAAGAGATTTATTTGAAGCGTTCAAAAGCATTTGTTTTTATATTAATTGGATTACTTGTAGTGCGGATTGTATTTAAAACATACTTAAGTCAATCTCTTGATTTAGGACAACTTAGCGGCATGTTCTTCTTACTTGCGTTTGCGATGATTGTGTCATGGAGAATTGCGATGTACCGTTCCTTTACGAAATTACAGAAGGAAATGGAAAAAGAAGACGGTTTTTATAATGAAAAAGATATGAAACTAACTTAAAACTGTATATGTATAAAATAAAAAGACAGCGCCAAAAACGCTGTCTTTTTATTTTATATTGTTAACATCCTCTATCCCAGTCGCGACGTATAAAACGTGTACCATCAAAAAAGCAATTTAAGTTTGGTGCTACGGATGGGGTAACTGAAATGATGTTTGGTTCTGAAGTTTCGTCAACAGAAATTGGTGGTTTAGTAGGATCAGGTCTTACTGTATATCGAACGCGAGCGGTATTTTGAATGAAACTATTTTGTGGTTCTGCTGTTACTTGAACGATAAATTGGACGATAACGGATTCACCGGGATTAACAGTCCCAATAATGATACCAATATTTGGATTTATTTCGGGGCGTGATACTCCATTTACTTTTACTGAATTCGGATAGAAAGTAACTTCAGGAGGTAGTACGTCGGTAATGAGTACATTATTTGCTGGTATAGTGCCATTGTTAGTGAAGGTAAGTGTATATGTTATGAAGTCACCGAGCTGGGCGCTATTTACATTTGCAGTCTTAATAAATGTGTTTGGCTCATTCGGGTTTACTTCTATCGTAATTGGTGGGGTTGTTGTCGTTGTTGTGACGGGTGGTCTAGTAGGATCAGGCTGAGAAGTATACGTAACTGATGCGATATTTGTAATCATTCTATTAGCTGGAAGTGTAATAACCTGTACTTGGAATGAAATAGTTACTGATTCTGATGGATTCAAGGTTCCAACTGGAATTCCTGTGGATGGATTTGCATTTGGAATTGGGATGTTATTAATTGTGACACTGTTTGGAATGAATGCTGTACCGATAGGAAGTGAATCTGTAACAGAAATACTAGTAAGAGGAATCGTACCTTCATTTTGGAATGTGATAGTAAATGTAATTGTATCACCTACTGAAACGATGGATTTATCAGCGGTTTTTATCGGATTAATAGTCCCGACGTTTACAGGAGTAATTGTAGTAGGTGTAGGTGTAGTAACGGATACAGGCGGTTTAGTAGGATCTGGTTGATATTGGAATGAAACGTTACCTTGGTTTTGAATTTTCCGTTTGGTGGAATTGAAGTAACTAGGACACGGAAAGAAATCGTTGCGGATTCAGAAGGAGCAAGTGTTGAAATAGGAATGCCTGCTGCAGGGTTTGCAGTTGGTTGAGACACATTGTTAATTGTGACACTATTTTGAATGAACGAAGTACCGACAGGAATTGTATCAGTTACAAGTATATTATTAGCGGGAATGGTACCTGTATTGTGGAGAGAAATCGTATACGTAATGATGTCACCTAGTGTAACTGTTTCCGGAGTAGCTGTTTTTTGCGGATTTAATATAGCTGTATTTACATTCGTTGTATTAATTGGAGTAGGGTCTGTAATGGTAATGGGAGGTTCACCAGGAACTGGTTCATATGTGAAAGTAACAGTTGCTTGATTTCGAATGATACCACCAGGTGGTACGCTCGTTACTCTCGCTTGGAATTGAACAGTTACTGTATCGTTCGGATTGACTGTTCCGACAGGTATACCAACTACAGGATTTACTCCAAGGTCCGGAATGCTATTTATTACAACGGTACCTGGAACAAATGTTAATCCATTCGCTAACGGATCAGTAATGATAACGGATGTCGCGGGGACCGATCCGCGATTTTGGAACGTTACTGTATAAGTGATGATTTCATTCATATCTACAATTTGTTTATTTGCTAGTTTATTTGGATTAGGGGTAGGGGTAATAACGGACACTTCAACAGTTGGAGTAGGATCTGTAATGGTAATAGGAGGTTCACTAGGGTTTGGCTGGAATGTGTAAGTTACAGTTGCTGTGTTTTTAATAATACCGTCTGGCGGGAGTGCAGTTACAGTAACTTGATAAGTTAATGTAACAATTTATCCTGGAGTTACAGTCCCGACATTTACGCCATTATTTGGATTTGTCCCAGGTGTAGAAACGCCATTTATCGTGACGCTATTCGGAATGAAAGTAGTACCAGCTGGAGTAGGGTCTGTAATAATAACACCTGTCGCATTTATATTCCCGACATTTTTGAATGTAATTGTATATGTGATTGTATCACTAAGATTAATAACTTGAGGATTTGCCTGTTTGTTAGGGTTAATGGTAACTTCACTTACTTGTGTTTTTGTTGTTGGAGTAGGTCTAGTAGTCGACACGGGTGGTTTAGTAGGATCCGGTTGATATTGGAAAGAAACCGTTCCTTCATTTTCAATAAAGCCTGTCGGTGGTATAGACGTTATTTTAACTTGGAACGTTACAACTGTTGAAGTATTAGGTGTTAGTGTACCAATAGAGATTCCGGAACTAGGAACAATACCTGGTTGAGTGGTTCCGTTAATTGTCACGCTATTTGGAATGAAAGTAGTACCAGCTGGAATTGGATCAGTTATGATTACATTCGTCGCAGGGACGGTTCCTGTATTTTGCAAAGAGATTGTATAAGTGATTGTGTCACCTAATAAAGCAAATACTTTATCAGCGGATTTTGTAGGGTTTGTCGTTGCAGTATTTACATTTGTTGTAGTAGGTGGGGTAGGGGTAGTCACTGTTAATGGTGGTTCACTAGGATTAGGTTGGAATGTGTAGGTGATAGTAGCTTCATTTACAATAATTCCGTTAGGTGGTATTGAAACAACACGAACTTGGAATGTAACAACGACCGATTCACTAGGATTTAATGTGCCAAGAGGTATGCCAAGAGCTGGATCAACATTACTAGTCGATATACCGTTAATTGTAACACTATTTGGAATGAAAGTAGTCCCGGTTGGAATAGGGTCTGTAAAAACAACGCCTGTCAACTGTACAGTTTGTAAGTTTTGGAAGGTAGCGGTGTACGTAATGATATCACCTATATCAACGTTGTTTCGATCAGCTGTTTTCGATGGATTAATGATGCTGTTAATGATTTCAGTATTAACTGGAGGTGTTTCCTCTGTTTCGGTAATAGGTGCTTCATTTGGATTAGGTTGAGATGTAAAGGTGACTGAACCAACGTTTGTAACAACCCCATTAGGAGGTATATTTGTAATCGTTACTTGGAACGTGATGGTTATTATTTGATTAGGCTGTATTGCGCCGATAGGTATCCCGATACTTGGGTCAATCCCTGGTTGTGAAATACCATTTACTGTAACAGAATCCACAATAAATTGTGTACCTACTGGTGGTTGGTCAATGATAGATACATTCGTCATAGGAATATTTCCGACGTTTTCAAGGGTGATTGTATAAGTGAGTGTATCTCCAATATTGGCAAGTTGTAAGTCTACTGCTTTTGTTGATTCTAGTTCTGCATTTTGCACAATTGTTTCTGCAATTGGAGTAGGTGTTGTTGTTGTAATAGGTGGGAGATTCGGGTCTGGTTGAGATGTGTAAGTGACATTTGCTTCATTTGAGATAATGTCATTTGGTGGTAGCGCAGTTACTTGTACTTCTAAAGTAACAGTCACTATTTGTCTAGGGTTTAATGTTCCAACTGGAATTCCTGTTGCTGGTGTCAAATTAGGTTGTGGAATGCCATTAATCGTAACACTTCCAGGAATAAAAGTAGTTCCAGTAGGGATAGAATCAGTAATAATGACATCGGTTGCAGGTATATTACCAGTATTTTGAAGGGTGATTGTATAAGTGAGTGTATCACCAATACTTGCAAACTCACGATCTACTGTTTTTTGCGGGTTCGGGTTAGCGGTACGAACAGGTAATGTTACGGTAGGAGTCGTTTCTGTCGTTGTAATAGGAGGTTCGCTAGGATTAGGTTGAGAAATATAGGTAACAACTGCTGTATTTTCTATTTTTCCGTTAGGTGGAATAGCATTTATTTGTATTTGGAACGTAGCTGTAACAGTTTCGCCAGGGTTAACTGTACCGACGGAAATGCCTGTAATCGGGCTTACACCAGGTTGAGGGATAGTATTTACTGTAACGCTATTCGTAACAAAAGTTGTACCCGGAGGTAAAGAATCTGTAATTGTTACACCTGTAGCAGGTATAGTTCCTTGGTTTGTAAATGTGACAGTATAAGTTACAATATCGCCAACTTCTGCAAACGTAAGGTTTGCAGTTTTTGTTGGACTTATGACTACAGTTTGGATAGGAGTCGTTGTTTCAGGGGTCGTTTCTGTTTTTGTGACTGGAGGTAAGTTTGGATCCGGTTGATAATTAAATGTTGCACTTCCTTGATTGCGTATTTCGCCACTAGCAGGGATGTTCACTACTCGTACTTGGAAAGTAATGGTCGCTCGTTCGGATGGTGCTAAAGTTCCAAGTGAAATTCCTGATGATGGATTGGTTCCTGATTGAGGAATACCATTAATCGTAACACTATCTGGAACAAATACAGTACCAGGAGGGATAGAATCTATTACTGTTACATTCGTAGCAGGGACAGTACCGGTGTTTTGGAATGAGAGCGTATAGGTAATGATATCATTTAATGCAACGAAGGAGCGATCTGCTGTTTTTTGTGGATTTAGTGTTGCGGTATTAACTGCCGTTTCTGTTTCAGGAGTTGTAATAGTTGTCGTAACAGGAGGTTCATTCGGATTTGGCTCATATGTGAATGTTATATTTGCTTGATTTCTAATAACGCCCCCAGGCGGGATACTATTTACTACACCTTGGAACGTAACGGTAATACTTTGACCAGGATTTACAGTGCCAACTGGTATACCAATTTCGGGATTTTCTCCAATTTGTGATATTCCATTCACAACAACGCTACCTGGAACGAATGAAACACCAGATGGAAGTGTATCTTTTACGATAACGTTTGTAGCGGGGACGGTCCCTCTATTTTGGAATGTTACGGTAAAAGTAATCGTATCTCCTAAATCAGCAATTTGTCGATCTGCAGATTTTGTAGTCGTCGGATTTGGATTGTTAATTGGGATGTTCACACTTGGAGTCGTAGTAGTTGTTGTAACGGGAGGCTCACTTGGATTCGGTTGATATTGATAAGTGAAGGATGCTTGGTTTCTAATTACCCCATCAGGTGGTAAATTTGTAACGACAACTTGATACGTGATTGTTTTTGTTTCTCCGACAGAAATAGTGCCGAGTTGTATTCCAAGTTCTGGATCGGAACCAGGATTCGAAACGCCATCAATCGTAACACTATTTGGAACAAAAATAGTCCCGTTAGGTGTAGGGTCTGTAACGACTACATTTGTAGCTGGAACTGTCCCATTATTTGTAAAAGTGACCGTATAGGTAATTGTATCTCCTATATCAGCAACTTGTTTGTCTGCAGATTTTGTAGGCGCTGTAACAACGGTCCCAACTTGTGTTTCTGTTTTAGGAGTTGGGGTCGTTTTTGTAACAGGAGGTTCATTTGGATTAACAATATGATTAAATGATACAATGCCTTGGTTTTCTATAAGGCCATTTGGTGGCACACTTGTAACTTGAACCTGGAATGTAATTGTTTTTGCTTGATTTGGATTTAAAGTGCCGATTGATATACCGTTTTCAGGATTACTGTTAGGTTGTGAGACATCATCAATCGTGACGCTATTTGGAATAAATGTTGTACCGTTTGGAATTGGATCGGTTAGTACAATATTCGTTGAGGGAACAGTGCCGTTATTTTGTAAACTAATTGTATACGTAATAATATCACCAATGTCAACGAAAGTACGATTAGCAGATTTTGTAGGGTTAACCGTAGCGGTATTAACAGCGACTGTAGTAGGTGCTGTCGGTTCAGTTGTTGTAACAGGAGGCTTTGTAGGATCCGGCTGATACGTATATGTTGTTGAAGCCTCGTTTGTAATAACACCTCCAGCTGGAACTTGTGTAACAAGAACTTGAAATGAGAGTGTTTTCGTTTCACCAGGATTAATTGTTCCAACTGGAATTCCTAGTGCTGGATTTGAATTTGGAACGGGAGCATTATTTAAGACTACACTATTCGGAATGAATGTTGTACCAACAGGAATGGTATCATTAAAAACTACATTCGTAGCAGGGATCGTACCATCATTAGTAAATGTAATCGTATACGTAATAATATCACCAATATCAACAGTAGTTTTATCCGCCGTTTTAACAGGGTTTGTAATAGCAGTGTTAACAGGAGTAGTAGTAGGTGGTGTAGGGTTTGTTGTTGTAATAGTTGGTTTTGTAGGATCCGGTTGATACGTAAATGTTGTGGTTCCGATATTTCGGATTAAGCCATTCTCTGGGAGAGAGGTAACTTGAACTTGGAATGTAACTGTAGCAGTTGCGCCAGCAGCGATTGTTCCGATTTGTATACCACCAGCAGGATTTACACCAGGTTGTGAAGTACCGTTAATTGTGACACTATTCAGAATAAAAGTAGTGCCACTTGGAATTGGATCCGTTACAATAACGTTTGTTGCAGCGATGTTTCCTGTATTCGGTACAGTAATCGTATACGTAATAATATCACCAATATCAGCAATTTGTGGACTAGCAGTTTTTGTTGGATTTACAATTGCAGTTCGCACAGAAGTGGTTGTTGGAGGTGGTGTTGTCGTAGTTGTCGTTGGGGGTTCAGTCGGGTTCGGTTGCGACGTAAATGTTATATTTGCTTCGTTAGTAATCGTTCCATTGGCTGGAAGAGAAGTGACTTGAACTTGAAATGTGACAGTTGTAGTTTGACCAGCAGGAATTGTACCTAACGGAATGTTTGTTGGTGTTACGCCAGATTGTGCCGCTCCATTAACTGTAACACTGTTTGGAATAAACGTAGTGCCAGTAGGGATAGGGTCGGTGATAGAAACATTCGTTGCTGAAATATTACCGTTATTTGGAACAGTAATCGTATACGTAATGATGTCACCAATATTCACAATTTGCTGGTTTGCACTTTTAGCCGGATTAATGATTGTGGCATTAATTTGTGTTTCAACTATATTACTTGTAGAGTTTCTGTTAATTGGTGGTTGATTTGGTGGATTATATTGAAAGCTTGAAGTTGCACGATTTGGAATAGGATTTGGTATAGGGAGGGTATTAACTCGAACTTGAAACGTAATTGTAGCATTCCCGTTTGCAGCAATCGTTCCTACATTTATACCAGTAGTAGGATTATCAGCAGTAGAAGTACCATTTACTGTAACGCTACCTGGTACAAACGTTGTACCAGTGGGAGGTATGTCTGTAATGGTAACATTATCGGCGGCTAATGGAGCTTCGTTTGTAGCGGTAATCGTATACGTAATCGTATCACCGATGGTAGCAATTGTTTTATCGACTGTTTTTGTTAATGCGACATTAGCTGTGAAAATGTCTGTATTAACTATATTACTAGTTGTTGTTCGAGTAATAGTAGGTGCATTAGGAGCTGGTTGGAATGTGTAACCAAATGCTGCTACGTTACTGGCGATAGGTGGGGTAGGGATACTTGTTACATCTACTTGAAAAGTAATTGTAGCAGAACCACCAGCAGGAATATTATTAATAGGAATTCCAGTTGAGGGGTCGCCAGCTGTTGGAGTACCATTAACAGTTACACTGTTTGGAACGAAAGTGGTGCCAGCTGGTATGGGGTCTGTAAATGTAACGTTTTGGGCAGGAAGTGTTCCGGTATTTTGGACAACGATTGTATAGGTTAAACGACTTCCTATTGTTGCTATTGCCATTAGATTCGTCCTTTCTAAATGAATTTAAATCCGATCAATAGTTAGACATTTACAAATAGCATCAATTCACAATTTAAAACTGGTTCCATTTGTAAATATTTATGGAAAATGAGCTCGTCATTGCATCCTATTCAAATATAAATGGATAGGAATAGGCAAAGGCTTTTTTTTTGCCTAAATGAGCTCGTACGTATATAAATGTAACTTTTTTGTTTTACTCGCATTAAATGAAATAGCGAGTAAATATTTATTTTAATAGAAAGGAAGTGAGGTTTTTGGCTTTCGTACAAACATATACGAAAACGGATTCTTTATTCATGGTGCATACAGGAAATACAGTGGGGATGCGTGGTATTACAACAGCGACAGCTTATCAATACAACGCATTAATTACAAGAAATACTGGCTTAACTTTTGCAGGGGTTCCGTCTTCAACGGATCCATTAACTTTTGCAGGAACGACGAATGATTGGACATTAAATGGTTCTTGGGCAAGGCTCAATCCTTCATTAGCGGATGTACCTGAAACGGCGACTGTAGATTTTGCTATGTTAGTTTGGCAAGGGACATTGAGCGCAACTGTGACAGAAACAGTGGTAAATAACAATGTACCTACTTTACAAACACCGGATGGGGTCACTCATACAATTACGAGTGTTCCTGCATGGGGAGAGACGAGATCAAGTGGAACATTTCAAGGCACCATTTATACACGTGCTGCAAATGTAACAAGTATTTTGCAAGGACTTTCAAACCGAGCGACAGGAGATTATTTTGTAGAAAGAATTCCAACAGCGAATCCTCCAACGCAAGGGACAGGAGTAGGATGGGCATTAGTTGTTGTGTATCGTGATAATTCATATCCTGTTAGGAATGTTAGTTTATATACTGGTTTACTCATTTCTACATTGGGTGAGACAGCGACGATTTCAAATTTCATCACTCCAGCTGTAGCGCCGGTTAATGCTCGTGTATTTACAATGGCAATTAATGGTGATACAGATGCGACAGGTGATAGATTTAACTTAAATGGTACGGGACTTTCAGGACCTAATAATTTAATAAACAACTTTTTTGCTTCACAGGTAAATAATTATTTAGGGAATTTAGATACAATTGGTAGTTTCGCAGACCGAAACATGCCAATTGGGACAGCTGCAACTAATCGGCGTGCTGAATTTGACGTGACCAATGTCCCTGCTAATGGTGTATTAACGGCAGGATCTACTTCTACGACGGTTAATATTCCAAATACATTTGATTATATTTATGCAGGTGCTGTAGGATTACAAATAGACTTAGCGGAGGCTAAATTAACAGCCGTAAAATCAGTAACTGTTAGTTAAAATAAAAAAGATTGCTCTAAGCTAGCAATCTTTTTTAATGAGAATTATTTCGCTAATAAAGATTTATAGTTAGAATAATCAATCTCTTTTTCTTGCAGTTTCTTTACTAAAAATTTATGGTCACGCTTCGGTGTGGCAACGATATATCCTTTTATAATTAAATCTTGTGTAATCTTCGATGCATGCTCTTGAAGTGCAAGTTCACCAATTTTACCAGCGATTTTTGATTTTGCAACATCGCGAAATAGTTCCGGAACAGGACTTACGAGCTCTTCTAACAATTGTTTTTGTTCGTCATTCCATAAATGTCTCGTTTTATTTATGTAGTGTTCTTCCCAATCTAAAATGGACATACCGTCTTCTTTTGGTAATCGTTTTAAAAATTTTCTGAACATAAAATATCCACCGATAGACATAAGTCCTAATAAAATAACAGTCCATAATACAATAAACCAACTGAACCATCCTTCGAGCAAGTGTATCCCCCCTTAATGATTGCGGTTTTCTTTTATTCATATTATAAACAGTGAGATTCATAGAAAGCAAGAACGCTTGGTCATTTTGACCAAGCGTTATAGTTTAAACGAAGTATAGTTGTTCAACACATAACTTATTATTTTCGTCTTCAACATACTCAATAATAAGTGTGCCAACTTTACGATCTTTATCTTCAGTTGTGAAAATAGAGTAAGAAGTAAAACGTGTTGTTGATAGGCCGCTTATATGTGTAGGTAATGAAATGTAGTCGTTATCGCGGAAGAATTCCATCAGTTCAATGTCTTCAAATTCTTTTCGGTCAACTTGTTTGTTTGTATAGCGGCGTTGAAGTTGTTTTAAAGATTCATTCCAAGAAATTGCTTTTGTGTCGTATACCATTGTTCTATCTCCTTACTGTATGTAATTACTAAGAACATACGTTCTAATCTAGTATACTCTTTTTATAAGAAAAGGGAAAGCAAAAAATAATGTAAGCTTGGATTTCCAAGCTTACATTATTTTGCGTCCGTCATAATCTCTATTTTTTATTATAAGTTACATAAGAATAAGAAACAAGATGATATATATTATGTTGATAGTTTTCAAAATTCTGTATATTATCAATGTATTATAAGAAAAGGGAATGAGAGGGATGGCATACGTAATTTCACTTCAAGGACCGATGGCAAGTGGGAAAACGACATTAGCGAAAAGGCTAGAGCAAAATAGGCTTCCGGTTATATATGAAAATCCATATCCAATTATAGAAAAACGAAAAGAATTAAATTTGGATATTTACACAAAAGAGGGATTTATTACAAATCAAAAAATGTTCATTGAAGCAAAAATAAAAGAGTTTCAAAATGCAAAGGGATCGGTCGTGATATTTGATCGCGGGCCAGAAGATATTGAATTTTATACACTTTTTTATCCGAAGATGATAGGGAAAGAGTGGGATATAGAAACAGAATTAAAAGATGAATTGTATAAATTAAGAGAATGCCGTTCGGATGCAATTTTTTATTTAGATGTTTCGAAAGAAAATTTATATGATAGAAAAAATAATGACAGGGCAAGAAATCGAAGTACATTTGAGGAACAATTTAAATTAGTAGAAACTGAAAAAGAATGGTATAAACAATTTCCTGTAACTTATGTGGACACGAATATATTAACAGTGGATGAGTTAGAAGGATATTTTATGGGCTGGTTAAAGGAGAAAGGACTATGAAAAAAATATTATTATTCGTATACCCAACATTTGCGGAGTTTGAAGTTACAGTAGCAACAGCATTGCTGAAAAAGAAATATGAAATCATTACTGCGGGCTTAACAAAAGAGTTGATTATAAGTGAAACAGGTTTGCAAGTACAACCACATATAGAATTAAGTGAAGTACGTGTAGAAGAATATGAGGGGATTATCATTCCAGGGGGAGACGCAGTACATATGAAAGACGCAGATATTCTCTTTTCAGTTATTCGCCAATTTTCTGAAAAAGAAAAATTAGTAGCTGCGATTTGTGCTGGACCGTATGCACTAGCAAAAGCAGGTTTATTTAAAGAGATTTCTTATACAGCAACTATAGATTATCAAAAGTTAGATTGTTTTCCAGTAGAAAATTTTGTATATAAAGAAGTTGTACAACACTCAAATATTATTACGGCACAAGGACATGCTTTTGTACCATTCGGAATAGCAGTTGCTTCTTATTTTGGAGTAGCGAACGAACATAATACAAATTTTTATGGTGGTAAGGGCAATATGATGATGGAGAAGCTTTTACTGAAAAACGTGTAAAAGCTAGCATTTGCTAGCTTTTTTCCTTTTTACATCGATAAATTGCTAACGTTTTTGGATCACTCCAAATACCGTCATGAAGAGTTAATTCATTTTCTATTTCTTTTTTCAGCCACTCCTTCATTTCAGCATGAAGATACATATTATCAGGTATATTCAGCGATGGAAACATGCTAGAAATATAGTTTATAATTGGAGAGGCATGATGGAAAATGAGTGCATTATGAATAATTGTTTCTTCAACAGTTGAAAAAACAGATTGTAGTATCTCTTTACCATTTTCTAAACAAAATGGAACTACTGCTGGTGATGTTTTTGGTAAGTCAAATGCGTCTAGCATGCTGTTACACATTTCAACTATACGAGGCATTGAAACTTTAGAATTTGTTGTAGCTAAAAGTGAGCCACCGGGACGAATTACTTTATGGAATCCTTGAATTGTTTTTTCTACATCTTTCATGTGGTATAACATATGCCTTGCGATTACCCAATCATAACAATTAGCTTCGAAAGGAAGTTTACTAGCATCACCCAGTTTCCATTCGATTATATTATTCTTTTTTGTAGCTTCAGAAAGCATAGTTTCCGATTGATCAAAACCGGTTAGATCTCCTTTATGACCGTTCGTTTGTAAAAGGGAAAGGAATTTTCCGTTAGCGCACCCGACCTCTAATATTTTTTCTTCCCCTTGAAGTTGTAAATGTTCAATGACGACTTTATCTACATTCACTCGTTTCTCTTCGAAATGTTTATGCGTATCGATACGTGTTTGTAAATGGTTGCTTACGCTGTATTGGCGTTTTACATCATTCATTTTTTCACATTCTACCTTTATGCAAAATTGCTGGATCGCATGTGTTAATACGTCTGTTTTATTTAAACCTTCGTAATGGAGTGCTGTTTCAAATCTTTCAAGTAATTTTCTTCAATTCGAAAATGAATATCTTTTCGCTTCGCCACTGAAATTTCACTCCTTTGCATCTGTTAGTGAGACTATAGCACGCCTGAAAAAATTGTGTAAATAATTTGTGTACACAAACTAGAGAGGAATAAAAAATTGTTTGAATATGATTTTAAACTATTGACGATTTAACCGTTTTCATATATTCTTAAATTAAGTAATATTCAAATAATTCAAAAGAAATGAGAGAGTCACATGCTTCTTCAAGGAACACATCGAATTGGTCGTATGGCCATGCTGTTGGCACTTGCGGATGAGAATGAAAGCCCTGTATTATCTATTCCGAAAGGTTGGAAATATTGTACTGGGAAAGTTGGTTCGATGAATTCGCAAAAAGTTGTAGCAGCAATGGAAACAGCGGCTAAGAGCAACCGAGTTATTGAAACAGACGTTTACAGAGAAACACATGCACTTTATCATGCAATCATGGAAGCTTTGTACGGAGTGACGAGAGGTCAAATTCAGTTAGCAGACGTTCTTCGTACAGTAGGACTTCGCTTTGCGATTGTGCGCGGTACACCATACGACGGAAAAAAAGAAGGCGAATGGGTTGCTGTAGCACTTTATGGAACGATTGGTGCACCTGTAAAAGGATCTGAGCATGAGGCGATTGGTTTAGGAATTAATCACATATGATTTGCCCATAGTCTATTAGTTAGAAGGGGGCCTTACTTTTTTAGGACAGAAGTCTGTCTTAAAAAGATAAGGTCCCCTTTTGCCTTTATAAGGAGGAAAAAGAATGATTACGCTAACAGGACACACATTGACAGTTGAAGAAATGAAGAGGTTGTTACTTGAAGGTGAAGGTGTAACAGCTTGCCCAACTAGTATGCAAAAGGTGGCAGAGTGCCGCGAAGTTGTCGAGAAAATTGTAGAGGACGGAAAAGTCGTTTACGGTATTACAACTGGTTTTGGAAAGTTTAGTGATGTGCTTATTCAAAAAGATGATGTAAAGGCACTTCAGCACAACTTAATTCAATCACATGCATGCGGGATAGGCGATCCATTTCCTGAAGAAGTATCACGCGGTATGTTAATTTTACGAGCGAACACGATGCTTAAAGGAGTATCTGGTGTTAGACCGCTTGTTGTAAATATGCTTCTTGAGTTTGTAAATCGTAAAATTCACCCAGTCGTTCCGCAACAAGGTTCACTTGGTGCGAGTGGCGATTTAGCACCTCTATCTCATCTTGCTCTTGTTTTATTAGGTGAAGGTGAAGTGTTCTATAAAGGGAAAAGAGTTCATGCGATGGTTGCTCTTACAGAAGAGGGACTTGAGCCGATTGAACTTGAAGCAAAAGAAGGTCTTGCATTAATTAATGGCACGCAGGCGATGACAGCGCAAGGAGTACTATCTTATATAGAAGCAGAAGCAACGGCTTATCAAGCTGAATTAATTGCCTCTATGACAATTGAGGGATTACAAGGCATTATTGATGCATTTGATGAAAATGTGCATAAAGCACGCGGTTATAAAGAGCAAGTGGAAGTAGCGAGCAGAATTCGTGACATCCTTCAAGATAGTAAGTTAGTGACAAAACAAGGAGAACTTCGTGTACAGGATGCATATTCACTTCGTTGTATCCCACAAGTACACGGTGCTTCTTGGCAAGTTTTAAATTACGTGAAAGAAAAATTAGAAATTGAAATGAATGCAGCGACAGATAACCCACTTATTTTTGATGGCGGGGAAAAAGTAATTTCAGGTGGTAACTTCCACGGACAACCGATTGCATTTGCGATGGACTTCTTGAAAGTTGGAATGGCAGAACTTGCAAATATTTCAGAGCGTCGTATTGAACGCTTAGTAAATCCGCAATTAAATGACCTACCACCATTTTTAAGTCCAGAGCCAGGACTTCAGTCTGGTGCAATGATTATGCAATATGCAGCAGCTTCACTCGTTTCAGAAAATAAAACGTTAGCACATCCGGCGAGTGTAGATTCAATTCCGTCGTCAGCTAACCAAGAAGATCACGTGAGTATGGGAACAATCGCTTCACGTCACGCACATCAAATTATTCAAAATGCAAGACGCGTTCTTGCGATCGAGATGATTTGTGCGATGCAAGCAGCGGAGTATCGAGGAATCGAAAATATGAGTACAGTGACGAAGAGCTTCTACCATCAAGGTCGTCAACAAGTACCTTCTATTACAAATGACCGCATATTCTCAACGGATATTGAAAATATTACACATTGGTTAAAAACGAATTATTCGATAAAAGAAAGATTAGATGTAAACGCAGCACTATAAAACGAGAAAAGGGAGAGATTGAAATGGAAAAAGTACAACAAACAATTCGCGCGCCAAGGGGCACTGAGTTACAGACGAAAGGATGGGTTCAAGAAGCTGCACTTCGTATGTTAATGAACAATTTAGATCCTGAAGTTGCTGAAAAACCAGAAGAATTAGTTGTATATGGTGGAATTGGCCGTGCAGCTCGTAACTGGGAAAGCTACAATGCAATTGTTGATTCATTAAAAACGTTAGAGAGCGATGAAACGTTACTTGTTCAATCAGGAAAACCAGTTGCAATTTTCAAATCACATGAAGATGCACCTCGCGTTCTGTTAGCGAACTCAAACTTAGTACCAAAGTGGGCGAACTGGGATCACTTCCGTGAACTAGAGAAAAAAGGTCTTATGATGTACGGCCAAATGACAGCTGGTAGCTGGATTTACATTGGAACACAAGGGATTTTACAAGGAACATATGAAACATTTGGTGAAGCGGCACGTCAACATTTCGATGGATCATTAAAAGGTACAGTAACACTTACTGCTGGTTTAGGTGGTATGGGCGGTGCACAACCTCTTGCTGTAACGATGAACGGCGGTGTTGTAATTGCTATTGATGTTGATAAGCGCAGCATCGATCGTCGTATTGAAAAGAGATATTGTGATCTGTATACAGAGTCTTTAGAAGAAGCATTAACTATTGCGAACGAGTATAAAGAGAAGAAAGAACCGATTTCAATCGGATTGTTAGGAAATGCAGCGGAGATTTTACCAGAACTAGTGAAGCGTAATATTACGCCAGATTTAGTTACGGATCAAACATCTGCTCATGATCCATTAAACGGTTATATTCCAGTAGGTTACACGTTAGAAGAAGCAGCGAAACTTCGTGAAGAAGATCCAGAACGTTACGTACAATTATCAAAAGAAAGTATGAAAAAACATGTGGAAGCAATGCTTGCTATGCAAGAAAAAGGCGCGATTACATTTGATTACGGAAATAACATTCGCCAAGTTGCTTTTGATGAAGGTTTGAAAAATGCATTCGATTTCCCAGGATTCGTTCCAGCATTTATCCGTCCGTTATTCTGTGAAGGAAAAGGACCATTCCGCTGGGTAGCGCTTTCTGGTGATCCAGAAGATATTTATAAAACTGATGAAGTAATTTTACGTGAGTTTGCTGATAATGAGCATTTATGTAACTGGATTCGTATGGCTCGTCAGCAAGTTGAGTTCCAAGGTCTTCCATCACGTATTTGTTGGCTTGGTTACGGTGAGCGCGCGAAATTTGGTCGCATCATTAATGAAATGGTGGCGAATGGTGAATTATCAGCACCAATCGTTATCGGTCGTGACCATTTAGATTGCGGATCAGTAGCATCTCCAAACCGTGAGACAGAATCGATGAAAGACGGCAGTGATGCAGTAGCAGACTGGCCAATTTTAAATGCATTAATTAACAGTGTAAACGGTGCGAGCTGGGTATCTGTTCACCACGGTGGTGGCGTTGGTATGGGTTATTCACTTCACGCTGGAATGGTTATCGTTGCAGATGGAACAGAAGCGGCAGCAAAACGTATTGAGCGCGTATTAACTTCTGACCCTGGTATGGGTGTTGTTCGTCACGTTGATGCAGGATATGACTTAGCGGTTCAAACTGCGAAAGAAAAAGGCGTTAACATTCCGATGATGAAATAAGGAGGAGAAAACATGCTGGACACTTTACTAATAAATATCGGTCAATTACTAACAATGGATCAAGAAGATGGCTTGTTAAGACGGGAAGCGATGAACACGCTTCCTGTTATCGAAAATGGTGCGGTTGGAATTGAAAACGGCGTGATTACTTTCGTTGGAACGGCGGAAGAAGCTAAAGGATTACAAGCGAAAGAAGTTATTGATTGCGGTGGGAAAATGGTTTCTCCTGGTCTTGTTGACCCGCATACTCACCTTGTATTTGGTGGATCTCGTGAAAATGAAATCGCACTAAAATTACAAGGAGTTCCGTATTTAGAAATTTTAGAACAAGGCGGAGGTATTCTTTCAACTGTAAATGCAACGAAACAGGCGTCGAAAGAAGAACTTGTTCAAAAAGCGAAATTCCATTTAGACCGTATGCTATCTTTTGGTGTGACAACTGTAGAAGCTAAGAGTGGTTACGGATTAGATGATGAGACGGAATGGAAACAATTAGAGGCAGCTGCACAATTGCAAAAAGAGCATCCAATCGATTTAGTTTCCACATTTTTAGGTGCTCATGCAGTTCCGAAAGAGTATAAAGGTAGATCAAAAGAATTTTTACAATGGATGTTAGACTTACTGCCAGAAATGAAAGAGAAGCAATTAGCTGAATTCGTCGATATTTTCTGCGAAACAGGTGTGTTCTCTGTAGAGGAATCAAAAGAATTTTTATTACAAGCGAAAGAGCTTGGCTTTGACGTGAAAATCCATGCAGATGAAATCGACCCTCTTGGTGGTGCGGAAGCAGCAGCTGAAATTGGTGCAGCATCAGCGGACCATTTAGTTGGCGCTTCTGATAAAGGAATTGAAATGCTTGCAAACTCTAATACAGTAGCGACTTTATTACCAGGAACGACTTTCTACTTAAATAAAGAAAGTTTTGCACGTGGACGCAAAATGATTGATGAAGGTGTAGCGGTTGCTTTAGCTACAGACTTTAACCCAGGTAGCTGTCCAACTGAAAACATTCAGCTTATTATGAGCATTGCGATGTTGAAACTGAAAATGACACCAGAAGAAGTCTGGAATGCCGTAACAGTTAACTCTTCTTATGCAATTAATCGTGGTGATGTAGCTGGGAAAATTAGAGTTGGTCGTAAGGCAGATTTAGTTTTATGGGATGCTTACAATTATGCTTACGTACCGTATCATTACGGCGTAAGTCATGTAAATACAGTGTGGAAGAACGGTAATATCGCATATACAAGAGGTGAACAATCGTGGAGCACGGCCACTATTTAAAGAAAAATGCAAAATTTATTGATCGTGAAGTAACGAAATGGAGTGAGATGATTAAAGATTGGGAGGAAGGCGTAGAAATATTCGGTGCAGCCTTAATTGGTGCACCCCTTTCTAAACCATCTATTAGTCATTCAGGGGCATGTTTTGCACCGAAAACAATTCGTGCGATGTTAGATGCATATAGCACGTACGCAATTACAGAAGAACACGATATGAAAGAAAGTGTTCTTCATGATTGCGGTGATATTACGATGCATGTGACAGATATAAAAGAAAGTCATAACCGAATTGCGAAAACAGTTGGTCACTTGACGAAAGTAAATCCGAAAATGATACCGATCGTTCTTGGTGGTGACCACTCGATTAGTTTTCCGAGTATAACAGGTTTTGCAAATAGTAAAGGAAAGGTCGGTATTATTCAATTTGATGCCCATCATGATTTACGTAATTTAGATGATGGTGGTCCATCAAATGGTACACCGTTCCGTAGTTTACTAGAAAATGATGTCATTACAGGAAAACAACTCGTTCAAATCGGAATTCGTAATTTTTCTAATGCACGTACGTACCATGAATATGCAAAAGAGCGTGGCGTGACAGTGTATACAATGAAAGATGTAAGAGAGCGAGAAATAAAAGATCTTATTTCAGAAAGTATTGAAGTATTAAGAAAACAAGGTGTGACTTCTATTTATATTTCTCTTGATATGGACGTACTGGACCAAGCGTTTGCGCCAGGTTGTCCAGCAATCGGTCCTGGAGGAATGGATAGTACAACTTTACTTGATGCAATTGAATTCCTTGGTAAAGAACCGCTCGTTCAAGGGATGGATATAGTAGAAATTGATCCAACTCTTGATTTTAGGGATATGACGAGTAGAGTAGCTGCGCAAGTGATTATGAGTTTTCTGTTAGCACGAGAAACGATTAGTAAACAGGTTAGTATATAAGCGAAGAATTATGTGTGTGAAGTTTTGAAGTAACCGTTTTTGTCTTTCATGTTGCACATTATATAAAAATACATCGCTACTTATATGTAGTGATGTATTTTTTGTTTTACAAGGTATATAAAATTGGAGGAAAAGGTAACAAAAATGCGGGTTCTTTAGTGTTTCTGTACAGATTGAATTTTTATGTGTGAATAAATTGACATGGAAAATAATTTTGTGATATTATAAAAATTTTGCTAAAAAAATAAATGTGTGTTATGCTTGAGAAGGTTACCATATATGGAGGTGGATTATTTGTTTCAAATTGGCGATAACATTGTTTATCCAATGCACGGAGCAGGTATAATTAAAGCCATAGAAGAAAAGGAAATTTCAGGGGAAAAACAACAGTATTATGTTATAAAAATGTCGGCTAGTAATATGGAAGTAATGATTCCTATGGGGAAAATATTGAATTCAAATATACGACCAGTTACAACCCTAAAGGCATTAACACACATAATAGATGTTTTTCAACATGGAGAATCAGATAGATTACTTACGTGGAAACAAAGGTATAAATTGAACACTGATAAAATAAAAACGGGTAAAATACAAGAAGGTGCTGAAGTTGTACGTGATTTATTACGTATGCAGAAAGAAAAAGCACTTAATGCAAGCGAAAAGAAAATGTTAGATAACGCACATGAATTTTTGATTAGTGAACTGGGATTAATTGAAGGTATCACAGAAAATCAAATAAAAAGCTTTTGTTAAGATTCATTGTAGATAATGTATGACATCCCAAAAAAGATCTTGAATTTTTTGGGAATATAATTATAGAGAATCAATCATTTCAAAGACATTCAACTCTTTCAAACCACTTTTAGAGCATTAACCTCTTTTGTTACTACTACAATCAAATCCATTTTTATTTTTTAAATTCTTTTACGAATGTTCGAAGTTTCATTAAATACTTCGATAAAATAGTTACTTGATTTTTGCAATCCTGATTCACACTGGCACGGACGAGGAGCCGTAAGGATGAAAGAGAGGTAGGGCTTTCATTGTTTTAGGTATATATAAGTTATTATTTTTAGAAGAATACTGAACCACTCTCACTTCTATTGTTAAGTAATTTTTTTATATGTGAAGAGATAATAATAGTTTATATTCTTTATATAAAAGAGATAAATGAATTGTTAGCTATATATGGTCAACTAAAAAAGGTTTCCTGCTTAGGAAACCTTTTTTAATTTTATTTATATCATTCTATTTTTTTGATATTCGAATGTTTTATGGTAAAAGCGTATAAATTGACGTTACTATCTAAAAGTAAGTATGATGCGATTATAGTAAGATTTTTTTAGGGGGAAGAAAAATGACAAGTTCAAATAATAAAGCGGCAAGTATTTATGAAGGAACAAATATAAATGCTTGGGGATCTTTTGAAAATATTGAAAAGACGAAGTTGTTTGATTCGATTCAAATTGGATCTTGGTCTCTTCGTAATCGTATTGCAATGGCACCGATGACGAGATGTTTTGCAGACAATGAAACTGGAGTAGTTGGCACTGACGTAGTAGAGTATTACCGAAAACGTGCCGAGGATGGGATTGGATTAATTATTACAGAAGGAATTGTTATTAGTCCGAGAGCAAAAGGAAACCCAGGAGTACCAGGGATTTATACACAAGAACAGATCAATTCTTGGAAACCGGTTACGGAGGCAGTACATAAAGAAGGTGGAACGATTATTGCTCAAATATGGCATGTTGGACGCATGAGTCACCATGAAATAATTGGTGGTCAATTGCCGCAAGCACCGTCAGCTATTGCTGCAGAAGGGAATGTTCCACGTTTTCGTAAACCGTTTGATACACCAGAAGAAATGACAATAGAAGAAATAAAGAAAGTAATTGGTCAATATGCACAAGCTGCGAAGAATGCGATAGAAGCTGGATTTGATGGTGTAGAAATTCACGGTGCACACGGATATTTAATTGATCAATTTACTTATGAACTTGCGAATAAGCGAACTGATAAATACGGCGGTGATTTAAAGCAAAGATTAACGTTTATGAAAGAAGTTGTTCAGGCTGTAATTGAAGCAGTTGGAGCTGATAAAACACTTCTTCGCTTCTCTGCCTTTAAAGGTGATAACCCTACTTATATGTGGGAAAATCCTGAACTTGCGATTGAAACGTTCGTAAATATGTTTAAAGAAGCTGGGTTAACGATGATCCATCCTTCAACGATGAATTATACGCAAGTGATTGCTGACGGAAAGAATTTTCATCAACTAGTAAGAAAATATTGGGATGGTACTATAGTTGGAGTAGGTAATTTGAATCCGAACGAGGCAGAAGAAGCACTGCAAGAAGGAACAATTGATGTAGCAGCATTCGGAAGACCGTTAATTGCTAATCCAGACTTTGTTCATCGCATTAAACGTGCTGAAAGTTTAGTTGAATATGACGCGAAAGAGCATCTTGTAACATTAGTGTGAATAAAGATAAAAGGAGAACACATCGAGTGTTCTCCTTTTATTATGGAATTTCATAGGAGGAAGCGGAATGAGTGAAACGCTACTCGTTATTATTAGTATATTGCTCTTTTTGATGTTACTTTTAATCATCTTTTTTATCATTACATTTTTTGTAAAAAAACGGACGCATCATTCGATATTAAAACTGCATCCATACTTAGGGAGAATGCGCTATTTACTTGAAAAGATAGGGCCTGAATTTCGGCAATATTGGTTTGATCACGATACGGATGGAAAGCCTTTTTCACGTTATGATTTTCAAAGTGTTATGTTTTTAGCGAAATATCGCTCTGAAATACTTGGTTTTGGATCGAAACGAGATTTTGAAGCTTCTGGCTATTATATTGCTAATACATTGTTTCCGATATTAACTGAGGAATTAAGTGTGAATCTATTGCAAGAGCGAGAAGGTAAAAAGTATGTGATTCATAAAGAAGGTTTATTTTCAAGAAGAGAAAAATTGACAGCGGATACAACAAATCTTTGGCTGTATGAAGAAGACGATGCAATTATAGTCGGTGAAAACCGAAAATATCCGTGGAAGCTACATGGAATGTTTGGAGCATCAGCGACATCTTACGGTGCGATTGGAGAAAATTATATTTTAGCGAGCGGTTTTGGTGCGAAAATGGCAGGTGGATCATGGATTAATACTGGAGAAGGGGGTGTAATTCCAGAACATTTACATACAGGTGCGAATATCATTGCACAAATTGGCCCGGGGTTATTCGGATACCGTGATGAGGACGGTAATTTTTCGATGAAGGAATTTATTGAAAAAGCGAAAGAAAGTAATATTAAAGCGTTTGAATTGAAATTTGGGCAAGGAGCAAAAATACGTGGTGGGCATTTAGAAGGACAGAAGGTAAATGAGAAAATTGCTTCTGTTCGGAAAGTGCGAGAAGGAGAAACGATTAATTCGCCAAATCGTTTTTCATTTATTAGTAGTGCTGCAGAGGCTTTATATTTTATTCAAGATTTGCAAGAAAATGGCGGTAAACCAATCGGGATGAAAATTGTAATTGGTCAACAGGAGCCTTTGGAAGATTTATTAGAAACAATGAAAGAATTAAACATCTATCCAGATTTTATTACAATCGACGGTTCAGAAGGTGGATCAGGTGCAACATATAAATCGATGGCAGATAGTATGGGGCTTCCGCTTATACCGGCATTACTTACATTTATTGATACGGCAAATCATTTTGGTGTCAGGGATAAACTAAAGGTGTTTGCCTCCGGGAAGTTAATCACACCAGATAAAGTGGCGATTGCTTTAGCTATTGGTGCAGATGCTGTAAATTCAGCACGCGGATTTATGATGGCGAGTGGTTGTATTATGGCACTTCAATGTAATTCAGGACAATGTCCATCTGGGGTTGCAACTACGAATCCACACTACCAAAAAGCATTAGATCCGTATGAGAAGAAATGGCGAGTAATGAACTATGTTATTAGTATGAGATATAGTTTGTTTTCATTAGCGGCAGCAGCGGGAGTGAAGAGTCCGCGTCATTTAACGAGAGAGCATATTGTGTTTAAAGATGAAAGGGGAAGAATCGTTCCACTGTCGGAATTGTTCCCTATAGTAAATAGGAGATAAAATATATGCGTTAAAGGTCATACGTTTGTATGACCTTTTCTTCGATCATAAAGTTAATCAAAGAGAACAATAATTAAATAAGGAACTTATTGACAATAAAAAACAATTAACATATAATAAATCTCGAATCAAAGATAAATTTTGAGCGTTATATAAATAGTAAAGATGTTCTATAATTTGAAATAACATATATATTTTTTGGGAAACATCTCGAATTCAAAATAAATTTAGTTCCGTAAGCACCGACTTGGTAGTTTTTTTGGGTTAATATCTCGAATTCGAGATAAATTTATTATGATGGATTTTACTTTGCGCTATGGACAAAATGAATAATGAATTTTAACGTATAACAATTTTTATAAGGGATTAAAAAGGAGCTGAGGAAATGGAAAAGAAAACAATGGGAATTCATCACATTACAGCAATCGTAGGTCATCCACAAGAAAATGTAGATTTTTATGCAGGTGTATTAGGATTACGTTTAGTAAAACAAACAGTGAATTTTGATGACCCAGGCACGTATCACCTTTACTTTGGGAATGACGGAGGAACACCAGGAACTATTATTACATTTTTCCCATGGGCAGGTGCTCAGCAAGGTGTTATTGGAGATGGTCAAGTAGGGATAACTTCTTACGTTGTACCTAAAGGCGCTATGGGATTTTGGGAAAAGAGATTGGAGAAGTTCAATATTTCGTATACAAAAATGACTCGCTTTGGAGAAAAGTATTTGGAATTTGATGATCCACATGGTTTGCATATAGAATTAGTAGAAAGAGAAGCGGGCGAATTAAATACGTGGAGTTTTGGAGAAGTTACGCCAGAAGTAGCAATTAAAGGATTTGGCGGTGCTGTCCTTTTATCTGCACAACCTCAAAAAACAGCTGAATTGTTAGAGCATGTTATGGGTCTTGAGAAAATTGGAGAAGAAGGTGAATTTGTTCGATTCCGTTCTTCTGCTGACATTGGAAATGTTATCGACTTGAGGTTATCAACAATCGGACGTGGTCAGATGGGTGTTGGTACAGTTCATCATATTGCTTGGAGAGCGAGTGACGATACCGATCAACTAGACTGGAAAGAGCATGTGTCTCGCTTTGGATATGGTGTAACCCCTGTACAAGATCGAAATTATTTTAATGCAATTTATTTTAGAGAACACGGCGAAATCTTATTTGAAATTGCAACAGACCCTCCTGGTTTTGCCCATGACGAATCTTTAGAGACGATGGGTGAGGAGTTAAAGTTACCGGACCGATATGAACAACATAGAAAACAAATTGAACAGACACTCTTACCATTTGAAGTGAGAAATCTAGACTAAAGTGATTGAAAGGGGAAAAGGAATATGATGAAACATGTTTTTCAAAAAGGAAAAGATACATCAAAACCAGTATTGTTATTGCTTCATGGCACAGGAGGAAATGAATTAGATCTATTACCGCTTGCAGAAAGAATTGATCCAAAAGCTTCTGTATTAAGCGTTCGTGGAAATGTATTAGAAAATGGGATGCCTCGTTTCTTCCGCCGATTAGCAGAAGGTATTTTTGATGAAGAGGATCTTGTTTTCCGTACGAAGGAATTAAATGAATTTTTAAATGAAGCAGCAAAAACATATGAATTTGATAGAGATAATATCGTAGCTGTTGGGTATTCAAATGGAGCAAATATTGCAGCGAGTTTATTATTCCATTATGAAAATGCATTAAAAGGTGCTATTCTTCATCATCCAATGGTCCCAAGAAGAGGGATAGAACTTCCTAATTTAGTAGAGAAAGCAGTGTTTATTGCTGCTGGAACAAATGATCCAATTTGTTCATCTTCTGAGTCAGAGGAATTGAAGATGCTATTAGAAAATGCAAATGCTAATGTAACAATGCATTGGGAAAATAGAGGGCATCAATTAACGATTGGTGAAGTAGAGAAGGCGACAGAATGGTATGAAAAAAATGGTTTCACAGGCATAAATGATAGCAAAAAAACGTGATAGATAATAATAATAACGTTACGTTTACGTTACGTTAGTTAGTTAGGTAAGGGTAAGGTAAGGTAAGGTAAAGGTAAACGTAAGTAAAGTAA
>NZ_ALBR01000018.1:0-28659 GCF_002081505.1 Bacillus sp. CDB3
AGAGAGACGACGAGAGTAAGTAAGTAAGTAAGTAAGTACGTACGAAGAAGAATAAGTAAGTAAGTAACGTAAACGTAAACGTAAAGTAATAATATATATATCACGTTTTTTTGTTGTGATGTAAGGGGGGAAAGGAGAATAGGAAAACTATGTTAAAATACAAAGAAAAGTAAAGGGGTTCCTGTTTGTTAATGAACAGGAGTGTGGATTTTTTTAATAATGAGGGGGAAACTATTAGATGGCAAACTACGAAAATGAAGAAATGCTAACGGGAGGGAATGTTTCAAACGTATATCGTTCGGAAGATACTGTTCGACGAGAATTAAAGAAAGGCAGTACGAAAATTCATAAGTTATTAAATCATTTGGAAAACAAAGGTTTTAGTTATGCACCAAAGTTTTTAGGTATTGATGATAAAGATAGAGAGATATTATCATTTATTGAAGGGAAATCCGGTAATTATCCTTTAAAAAAGTACATGTGGTCTAATGATGTTTTAAAAGAAATAGCGAAGATGCTTCGGCTTTATCATGATGCTGTGAGTGATTTTCCTTTATCAGATGATTGGAAACCGATGGATAATACTCCAAATAATATAGAGGTTGTATGCCACAATGATTTTGCAATATACAACATTATTTTTAATAACGAAAAACCAGTAGGTATTATTGATTTTGATGTTGCGGGTCCTGGACCAAGACTTTGGGACATAGCCTATACTCTTTACACTTGTGTCCCATTAAGTAGAGTTTATTATAAGGAAACAGGTGAGGCGGTTTATTATAATTCATTACAGCATGCAGACCGTATAAAGCAAAGAGTTAAATTGTTTTTTGAATCCTATAAAAGTGATGGCATGGTCGAGGAGTATTTGGAGATGGTACTTCTACGATTAGAAGGATTATGTAAATACATGAAAAGAAAAGCACTAGAAGGCGATATGAACTTCCAAGAGATGATAGATGAAGGGCATCTTGAACATTATGAAAATGATATTCAGTTTATTCGTAAACATGGAAAAGAGTGGATTTAATAAAATAAATCGTATACAAAAATAAAGCTCAGAGTCATATAGGGACTTTGAGCTTTTTAACGTATTAGTGTAGATGTTTTCCGCAATAACCCAACTACTTATAACAGATGTCTTTTACTATATTAATTTAGCATAGTTAAGAGTTTGTTACAGGCTGAGCTGTAGTAATCGGTAATTGGATATCGACAGTTGTTCCTATGTTTAATTCACTGGAAATGAATAATTTTCCGTGATGCTCTTGAATGATTTTATAGCACATCATTAAGCCAAGGCCAGTTCCTTTTTCTTTCAAGCTATAAAAAGGTTCGCCAAGACGAGCCATGCGCTCTTCAGGAATCCCACAACCTTCATCAATAATGCGTATTGAAACAAAATCATTTTCTAACGAAGCTGTTTGAATGAATATGTTACCACCATCAGGCATCGCCTCAATTGCATTTTTTAATATGTTAATAAAAACTTGTTTTAATTGATTACTGTCACATTGAATGTCAGAAATATAATCGAAATGATCCATGATGATATGAACGCTATGCATAATTGCTGTTGGTAAAATAAAAGTTACAACTTCTTCAATTAATGCCTGTACGTTGCATGTATGAATAGATAACACTTGTGGTTTAGACATCGCCATAAATTGGCTTGTTATAGATTCCATTTGTGAAATTTCACTCAACATAACGTCCACATACCATTTATTTTCCTCATTTATTTCTGGATGTAATAATGTTAAAAATCCTTTTAATGAAGTGAGTGGGTTTCTAATTTCATGGGCAATTCCAGCTGTCAGTTGTCCTACTACTGCAAGCTTTTCGGATTTTCGTAATAACTTTTCAGTTTCTTTTAGTTCGGTAACGTCCCTTCCCATCACTATAAGACCTTTGCGTGAGCCATCAGGGTGGAAGAGTGGGACCTTTGAAATACTTAAAATTAGGTCGAAATCATCTCTATGTATAATAAATTCCTCTCCGTGAAGAATTTGTCCTTTTTGCCATGTTAGTTCATCAACTTCTTCACAATGCAAAAAAGCTTCCCGATACGCTTCGTTATATTGAATGAGTTCATTATCTCTTTTTCCATGATAAGGAACGCTATGGAAATTGAAACAAGAAAGCGCATAGTCATTCGCTTCAAGCCAGCGCCCTTCATGATCCTTAAAAATAACAAACGCAGGCATTGAATTCATTAATGTGCGTAATCGTTTCTCACTCTCTTGTAATGCTTTCTCAATTCTTTCTGATTTTTCAAGGGGTTTCATAATGGCGTATACACCTGTTAAACGGTTTTCAACAAAAATAGGAACTAATTTTGTTACGACATCTAGTGAATATCCGTCTTTATGATAAATAGAGACAATATACTCTTTTTGATTGTCAGCTGCAGTATTTTTTATGTATTGTAGTATTTGATCAGAAATATGTGCTTCTAAAATAGAAGTGATTATTTTTCGCTCTAATTCGCTAGAAGTATAACCTAATATTCTTTCAGCAGCGGGGTTAATATGTAAAATAACTCCTTCTAAATTCAATGAAATAATACTATCAGGATTATGTTCAAAAAGAGATGCATACATTTCAGCTAAAGAACGATTTTGTATATGGTTTCGCAAGCGTCCAGATACGTTCGGATGACGCTTTTTTTGAGTAGATGAATATTTTTTACGACTCATAATATTTCCTCCGTACAACTAGCATCTAAAAAAAGATTAATCTAGTACTAACTATAATATAGGTGCAATGTGTATTTCTATAAAAAATGGAAATTATATAATAAATTTTCTTTTTTATTTTTAGTAGAAGGTAAAAAAGGTAGTAATAAGAGAATCTTATATTGCCTTATTAATTTTTTCTAAGTTACATGAATGTATTTTTGTTATAACATTAGAATAGAAGAGGGGGAAGGAATATGAAAAATTATATTCAAGGAATTGATCATGTACAAGTAGCGGCGCCAGTAGGATGTGAAGAAGAAGCACGAGAATTTTATGGTAATAAAATTGGTATGGAGGAAATCCCAAAGCCAGAGGAATTAAAGAAGCGTGGTGGGTGTTGGTTTAAGTGTGGAAATCAAGAGATTCATATCGGAGTTGAGCAAAACTTTAATCCAGCTAAAAAAGCGCATCCAGCTTTTTATGTTTTGAAAATTAATGAATTTAAACAAGAGTTAATAAAGCAAGGTGTTGAAATAATAGATGATAATGCACGACCAGATGTGATTAGATTTTACGTGTCAGATCCGTTTGGAAATCGAATTGAATTCATGGAAAATAAAAACTAGGTGGAGGTCCACCTAGTTTTTTACGCTTTTCTAAACAATCCTAATACTTCAACAGTCTCCGTAATATTAACGAATGCATGAGGATCAATTTCGGAAATTGTTAGTTTCATACTTGCTAACTCTTCACGAGAAACGACTGTCATAAGTACACGTTTTTTCTCGTTTGAATAAGCACCTTCACCATCCAGTAATGTAATTCCGCGTACTACAGTTGAAAGAAGCTTTTTTTTCATTTCTTCTGCTTGATTTGTTACAATCATAAGTGTAACTTTACGATGCTTCGTATGAACGGCATCAATTACTTTACCAGTTACATAAATTGAAAGTAAGCTTGTAAGGGCAACATCCCAAGTGAAGAAAAATCCTGCAATGACAACAACAACAGTATTTAATGCAATAAGGAATCCACCAAGTTTAATATCTCGCTTACGAGATAACAACATACCGATAATATCAAATCCACCAGTTGAACCATGGCAGTTAAAGACAAGACCAATACCAGCTCCGGCGATGACACCGCCAAATACAGATGATAAAAGTGGATCTGTTGCTACGACTTTTACTGGAACATAGTATAATGCAACAGATAATACAATTACAGAAACAACCGTGTTAAAAATTACTTTTTTTCCAAGACCTATGTATCCTAAAATAAGGATAGGTAAGTTCAATACAAAGTTAATAATACCTGTGTTTACAGGGGTTACAATCCCTAAAATAATAGCAATTCCACCAATTCCACTACTTAAAATTTTATGGGGGATAAGGAAAAGATTAAAGGCAATTGCAATAATAATAGAACCAAAAATAACACCAAGAAATCTGACCATCTCTTTCCCGTCCTTCACTAAAAAATCATATTATTTCAAGATTATATATGAAATTGAAAGTTTTAGGTAAAAACAGTTTATTTCGGAAAATTAGATTAATCTAAACAATTTGAGTATTTGGGTATTTGATGATTTGAAAGGGGATACAGATATGAAGATAACAACATATCAACAGAAAAGTCCTTTAAAACAAGAATGTGAGGATTCATTTTTTTGTAATGAACATAACATGATGTACGGTGTATGTGATGGAGCAACACCGCTCGTTCCATTTTGTGATGAAGAAGGACATAATGGAGCATACATCGCTTCGCATTTATTTGCAAGTCATTTTACTTCGTTAAGGGAGATTAATAGTTTACAAGGTGAAGTTGCAAAGGCGAATGAACTAGTGCAAAACAAGATGCTAGAGTACAAGGTTGATACGAGAAAAAAAGACCATCTGTGGTGTACATGTATTGCAGCAGTTCAAATAGAAGGCGAGAAACTTGAATATGCACAGTTAGGTGATTGTATGATCGTTGCAATACTTCAGGATGGAGCGATAAGAGTATTAACGAAAGATACAGTTAAGGGAATTAGTAAACGTGCAAAAAAGAAGAGAGAAGAGGATCGTAAAAAAGGATTACCAGTCCCGGAAGAACATGTTTTTCAAGATGCTCGGGAGCAGTTAAAATACAATCGCTATCTTGCAAATATGCCAAACGGTTACTCAGTTGCAAATGGAATGAAAGAAGCGATAAACTATTTACAACATGGTGAATTACATATAGATGAAGTGAGTGGGATTTTTATTTGTTCAGACGGGCTATTCCACCCAGATTGGTCATTAGAACAAATTGTGGTATATATAAGAAAGAATAGTATAAAAGAATATGTAGCAATCATTGAAAGGCTAGAAGGAGAAAATAGAATAAGACCAGATGATAAAACAATTATTATAATTGATTTTTAAGGGGAGGAAGTTCAAATGAAAATTAAATGTTTAAATTTAACATTTCAAGATGAATTAGTTCCTTTAGAGAAAGTAAATAAACTGATTATCCACCATACGTCAGAAGCTGGATGGGATGTGTATAAAACTCACGAATTTCATCAAAAGGTAAGAGGATGGAGCGGGATTGGTTACAATTATTTTATTGAAGAAGATGGAACTGTAGTCGAAGGGCGAGGTTTACATATTGGAGCACATGCGAAAGATAATAATAGTGACACAATTGGAATATGTATGACGGGAAATTTTGATAAATATGATCCAACTACTGCACAAATGAATTCATTATATTCTTTATGTAAAATGTTTATGAAGCAGTTTGCCATAGAGAAAGGAAATATACTCGGCCATAGGGAGTTAGAAGGGGTTACAAAAACTTGTCCAGGAAATCGCTTTTCTATGGTAGAGTTAAGAAAAGTATTATCTTAAATATAGAGGAGTAACGAATGATGATGAACATAAAAATACCAAATGATAAAAAAGAAGAGCTTGTAGCACAGATTCAGCAATTTTTTGTTGAAGAAGATTTAGATGAGATTGGACGTTTCCAAGCAGAACGTTTAATAGAAGAAATGATAAAGTTAGTAGGACCATTTGCATACAATCAAGCAATTGGAGATGCAAGAAAACTTGTGACTGAAAAATTAACAAATATTGAAGAAGATTTATATGTGTTAGAGAAGAATGAGGGTAAATAAAAAAGAGCCATCTGGCTCTTTTTTATTTGTTTTCTTTATGCTCTGTATATTCATGTATTTTTTCTTTTACATTACCGATTGTGTCTTTAGCAGTGCCTTTCACCTTATCCCATTTTCCTTCAGCTTGTAATTTCTTATTGTCGGTTACTTTCCCGACAACTTCTTTTACTTCGCCTTTTACTTTATCAATTGCACCTTCTACTTTTTCTTTTAAACCATGATCATGCTTTGTCATACATTTCTCCTCCTTGTAGTTTGAGTAGAATTCTCTTTTCATATTGCAAGTTGAATGATGTATCTAGTAATAGCGTAACAAATCTAGTTCGAATATTCAAATGATTAATAGGATAGAAAAGAAATTGTCATAAAATGTATAAGTTTGTAACGGAAAGAGAAAGAATGTTAATTACATGTCTTTCGCAGTCCATATTGATTTTGTATAAGCGATTTTCATATGGGCACGTTCCATATTATTTTGACTGCCGCTACCAAAGCGAGCTTGTCCAACTATTAAATTGCAATTGGATTCAACAGCGGTCTCAATCCGTTTTTGAATTAATGCAGTATGACAACCTTTACGTTGAAATTCTGGTAAAGTAGCAGAAGCAGCTAGTGAGGCAATACCTTTATTTACATACAGTACACCAATGCCTGCAGGGATATTTTGAACTTCAGATATGAAAAAATGCCAGCCTGGTTTATTGTAAAGAACTTCGTTATTTTGATGGACACCATCTTTTGTAAAAGACGGCATATTAAATCCGCGTACATAAATATCTGCAAAAGTATGAAACTCATTTTCTTTCAGTTTGCGTACTGAAATGTTAGACGAAAGAAGTGATGAATCTTCTCTCGGTATACTATATAAAGCAGTATGGAAGCTAGATTGGTAAAAACCTTTTTGAGATAAGTGTTGAAATAGTTCAGTTGTGCCTTGCGCTGGTGTGATTTCAAAACGGCAAGGAATTTGTAGTGATTGATAATAAGAGATGATTTCATCTATCTCATCTGTATTTGTAAATGTAATGCCTTTTATCGTATTAAAAGCAGGACCAGCAATTACTTTTGATGAAAAGGCAGTGGCATTCCCGAATTTTTTCATTTGTACTTGCATTGGGTTTTCTGACATCGTTTGTAATGCCTTTAATCTAGAATCTAGCATATCTATTTCTGCATTTTCAATTTCTTGTGCTGTATTGACTGTCATAATAGTACTCATACGATTCCTCCGTCAATAAATATATTTCATAGTACATATACGATGTTTGTTCTGAGATTCCTGTTGAAATGTAAGAGAATAAGAAGTTTTTTGGAAGGGAAATGGAAGTGAACTGTCGAAGGGAGTAGAAACAGATTAAAGGTGGTGCTCTCATGAAACAGAAAGACGTGCAGACATGCTCTAATTGTGGTTCTCATAACATAGGAGAAGGGGAGTTTGTCGGTTATGCACAAATACGGAAAAAGGAGACGATGTTCACATCTTCACCAGTAGATGCTTATATTTGTACAGATTGCGGAAATATCCTTTTATTAAAAGTACGAAATTATGAGAAGTTTAAGCAGAAGCCGTTATGATTGTTAAGAAGTGTTTTTATTAGGGAAGTTAATAGGAGTAATATTTTACATATATATGAGTATGCCTTATATAAAAAGATGACAACTTATACTGTGTGGGATGCTTCACAATCGTTGCATGTCATACAAAAATGTATAGAAGAAATTGTAAATCAATATAAGGAAGAAAAATTAGCCTCTCTTGGAATATTTCATATCGAAAACTCCTTTAAATGAATAAGGGAGTTTTTTGGGTTTTTTAATAACGATAATTACCTTTAATTGTTATAATTGGTTATTAGGGTGGGCTATTTTATTAACGCCATAATCATAGAAGAAAATTAGCTACATCGTATACAAAACCGCTATATAACATAATCGCAACCGTAAGTTGACAAAGTGCAACCGCAGGAATATAGAGATAAGGGCAATGTTTACCTACAATTTAGTTAAGAAAACAAAGGGGGACACACATATGGGATTTGGTGAAAAGCTTTTTAAATTAAGAAAGGAAAAGGGCCTTTCTCAAGAAGCATTAGCTGAGAAATTAAACACAACAAGGCAAGCGGTTAGTAAATGGGAAAACGGTCAAGGTTTTCCAGAAACTGAAAAGCTAATAATGATTGGAAATGTATTTGAAGTATCGCTTGATTACTTATTAAAAGAAACTGCTGAGCAAAGTAATGAAAAGGAACATGGTTATTATGTAAGTAAGGAAATGGCAGAAGGTTATATAGTGTATGGACAAAAAATTTCTAAGTATATTGCGTTAGGATTTAGTTTGCTCATTTTATCGACAATACCGTATTTACTATTTAAAGAAAATGCAACAATGTCTACGTTCCTGATCATTATTATTGCAGTGCTTGGGATTGGAGCAATGATGGTACCTGTAACGATAGAAGAGAGTCGATACAATGTATTGAAAAAAGAAGAACTACTATTTGATCAAAACTTTCTAAAAGAATTGACAAAAAGATATGCGACTATTAAAAAGAAATATGCTGCAGTAGTGGTTGTTGGATTTTGTTTCATAGCAGCAGGGGCAATCCCATTTTTATTTGAGAAAAAACGAATCACTTCAGGAGAGTTGGTGCAGTATTATCCTTACTGTGTAGTACTTATTGCTATTGGATTCTATCTTTTTGTTCGTGTTTTAGGAGTGTTAGAGACGTATCGGATTTTAGTAGAAAATAAAGAATATAGTAATCGTTTCATTTTTAAACTGAAAAAGAAAGTAAGGCAAAAGGTAGATAGTTTATAAAAAATAAAAAACATGTTTCGGATCATTGTATTCAAAGCATGTTTTTTATTGTTCTGAATTATTTCCAAAGGAATAATTCAGAAAATACAGAAAAATATCGTAATTATTTGTAGAAGTCTGTTATAATGAACAGAATGAAAACGCTTTAAAGGGAGGATGTAAACAATATGATGATGAATGTACCTCTAACAATTAGTTCTATGATGGAAAGGGCAGAAAAACTATTCCCAAAGAAAGAAATCATTTCACGGACACATGATACAGTTACGACATTAACGTATAAGCAGCTGGGGGAAAGGACAAGAAGGCTTTCAAGTGCGTTAAAAAAGCTTGGAATTAAAGAAGGCGAGCGCATAGGAACGTTAGCGTGGAATCATCATCGACATTTGGAGGCATATTTTGCTATTCCAGGTATTGCTTCCGTTTTACACACAATTAATATTCGTTTATCTCCTCAACATATTTCATATATTATTCAGCATGCAGAAGATCGCATTTTACTCATTGATGAAGATCTCGTACCACTCGTTGAAAATATTCAATCACAATTATCAACGGTACAAGCCTACATTATTATGACTGATAAAGATGAACTTCCAAATACTACACTGGAGCCTGTATATCATTATGAAAAGCTATTAGAAGAAGGCGATCCAAATTTCCAATTTGTTAAAGATATTGATGAAAATACACCTGCTGGCATGTGTTATACGTCAGCGACTACAGGGAATCCAAAAGGTGTTGTTTATACACATCGTAGTACAGTGTTGCACTGTATGGCACTCGGATTAGCGGATACGACAGCTTTATCGGAAAGTGATGCAGCAATGGCTATTGTGCCAATGTTTCATGTGAACGCTTGGGGACTTCCTTTTGCGGCTACTTGGTTTGGGGCAAAACAAGTTCTTCCGGGGCCGATGTTTACGCCGAAAATTTTATTAGAAATGATTCAAACTGAAAAAGTAACGATAGCTGCAGGTGTGCCGACAATTTGGCTCGGTGTTTTACAGGAGTTAGAAAATAATAGTTACGATTTGTCTAGTATGATTCGAATTGTATGCGGTGGTGCAGCTGCACCGAAAAGTATTATTAAAGCATTTGAACAAAAATATAATGTTCCTTTCGTGCATGCATATGGTATGACTGAAACAAGTCCAGTAGTAACGTTGGCACGTTTAAAAAGTTATGAAACAGATTTAGCGTATGAAGAACAACTTGAGATTCGTTCGAAGCAAGGATATCTTGTTCCTGGTGTAGAGATGAAAGTAGTCGGTACAAATGGTGAAGTAAAGTGGGATGGTACGGAGATGGGAGAACTATGTTTACGAGCACCATGGATCGCTGCAAGCTATTATAACGATGAGCGTACTGTCGAAGGTTTTCGTGATGGTTGGTTATATACAGGAGATGTCGTTACGGTTGATGAGGAAGGGTGCGTAAAGATTGTTGATCGTACGAAGGATGTTATTAAAAGTGGGGGAGAATGGATTTCCTCAGTTGACCTTGAAAATGCTCTAATGGCACATGACGCTATATTTGAAGCGGCTGTCGTTGCAATTCCACACCCGCAGTGGCAAGAGCGTCCAGTTGCCTGCGTTGTACAAAAGAAAAATAGCACTGTTACAAAAGAAGAACTATATGAATTTTTAAAACCACAGTTTGCGAAGTGGTGGTTACCAGACGATATCGTATTTATGGAGGAAATTCCGAAAACATCCGTTGGGAAGTTTTTAAAACAGGCGCTTAGGAAAGAACTTGAGCATTTGCATAAAGGAAAATAATTGAATCTAAGTTTGTAAACTCGTTTGGAAATAAGGTTGACAAAGGGTGGATAGAAAGATAATATAACTCCTGTAATATGTTATCTAAAATCTAATTTAAGTTTACAAATAGGAGAAGCAAACATGAATACAAAAAACTTAGTTTTCGTCGCTTTATTTAGTTCGATTATGGGAGTGCTAGGGTTAGTTCCTCCAATTGCTCTTTCTATAACACCAGTTCCTATTACATTACAATCGCTTGGAGTTATGCTTGCGGGTGGGTTGCTAGGATCACGTCTAGGTGCGCTAAGTCAGCTTATTTTCTTACTTATTGTAGGAGTTGGGGCACCACTACTTGCTGGTGGACGCGGGGGTCCAGGCATATTTGTTGGGCCAAGTGCAGGATATTTACTTGGTTATATCGTTGGGGCGTTTGTAATCGGTTATTTAATTGAGCGTTTACATGAAGTTTCTTTTATAAAAGTATTATGCATTAATATAATTGGTGGTATTTTCGTAGTTTATGTATTTGGTATCATTGTACAAGCTTTCGTAATGGATATTTCCGTATGGGAAACGATGAAAGTAAGTGTCGTATTTTTGCCAGGTGATTTCATAAAAACGATTATAGCAGCAATTCTCGTGACAAGATTACATCGCTCATTGAAACATATTATTACGCCCGCTTTGAAGAATAGAAAATATACAAATGCGGGATAAGAGGGAAGAAACACGCTAATTGCGTGTTTCTTTTTATTATTTTGTAAAGAAAGGACGTCTCATATGGGGATTACAAAAGAATATAAACAGCATGCCTCTTTACAACCGAATAAAATAGCGATTAAGGAAAATGATAGAGTTTTAACATATAAAGAGTGGTACGAGTCAGTTTGTAAAGTAGCAAACTGGTTGCATGAAAAAGAATCGAAGAATAAAACGGTAGCAATTATTTTAGAAAATCGTGTTGAATTTTTGCAAATATTTGCTGGAGCAGCGATGGCAGGGTGGATTTGTGTGCCACTAAATATAAAGTGGAAGCAAAATGAGCTTGAGGAAAGAATAGCACTTAGTAATCCAGATGTTATTGTTGCAGAGCATTATAGATTGAAAGATATATCGAGTGAAGGCGGAAATATACAATCAATTGATGAGTGGAAACGAATGATTGGGATGTATAACTCTACATATCAAACGCTAGAAAACAGTGGGAATAACCCTTTTTATATGGGATTTACATCAGGATCTACTGGAAAAGCAAAAGCATTTTTACGTGCACAAAAGTCGTGGGTCCATAGTTTTGATTGTAATGTACATGACTTTCATATGGAAAATACAGATTCTATTTTAATAGCCGGAACACTCGTTCATTCTCTTTTCTTATATGGTGCAATAAGTGCATTATATTTAGGGCAAACGGTGCACATAATGAGAAAGTTTGTACCGGTTCAAGTGCTATCTAGTGTAGAGGTAGAGAATATTTCTGTAATGTATACAGTCCCTACAATGCTAGAGTCTTTGTATAAAGAAAATAAAGTAATTAAAAGTGAAATGAAAATTATTTCGTCAGGAGCGAAATGGGAAGCTGAAGCGAAAGAAAAAATAAAGCATATGTTTCCTTATGTAAAAAGATATGAATTTTATGGTGCGTCTGAGCTAAGTTTTGTAACAGCATTGGTCAATGAAGAGAGTGAAAGAAAGCTAAATTCAGTAGGAAAACCTTGCCATAATGTACAAGTTCGAATATGTAATGAATCAGGAGAAGAAGTACGGACAGGCGAGATAGGAACTGTGTATGTGAAAAGTAATCAGTTTTTTATGGGCTATGTATCGGATGGAGCTATAATCCCGCAATTGACCAAAGATGGTTGGATGACAGTACAAGATGTGGGCTACCAAGATGAAGAAGGCTTTATATATATCGTTGGTAGAGAGAAGAACATGATTTTATTTGGAGGAATCAATATTTACCCAGAAGAGATAGAAAGTTTGCTATATACGCATCCAGCTGTTGAAGAAATTGTTGTTGTCGGTATAAAAGATAGTTATTGGGGTGAAAAGCCTGTCGCTATCGTAAAAGGAAGTGCTACGAAGCAACAATTAAAGAGTTTTTGCTTACAACGATTATCATCTTTTAAAATACCGAAAGAATGGCACTTTGTTGATGAAATACCTTATACAAATAGTGGGAAGATTGCTCGTATCGAAGCAAAAAGTATGATTGAAAACCGGGAGAAGATATATGAATAGGGCGGTTATTGTAGAAGCGAAAAGAACACCTATTGGTAAAAAAAACGGGATGTTGAAAGATTATGAAGTTCAGCAATTAGCAACGCCACTTCTTACGTTTTTAAGCAAAGGAATTGAGAGAGAAATAGATGATGTCATATTAGGAAATGTCGTTGGACCAGGAGGTAACGTTGCAAGATTATCTGCTTTAGAAGCAGGGCTCGGTTATCATCTACCTGGTGTAACGATTGATCGGCAATGCGGTGCTGGATTGGAAGCCATTCGTATCGCATGCCATCTCATTCAAGGCGGGGCAGGTAATTGTTATATTGCAGGAGGAGTAGAGAGTACAAGTACATCACCTTTTCAAAATAGAGCGAGGTTTTCGCCTGAAACAATTGGTGATCCTGACATGGGAGTAGCGGCTGAATATGTTGCAGAGCGTTATAACATAACGAGGGAAATGCAAGATGAGTACGCTTACCTTAGTTATAAACGGACACTGCAAGCGTTAGAAAACGGATATATACAAGATGAAATATTGTCTTTTAATGGATTATTAGATGAATCTATAAAGCGAGAAATGAATTATGAAAGAATGATTAAGAGAACGAAACCTGTATTTTTACAAAATGGAACAGTAACGGCAGGGAATTCGTGTGGTGTAAATGACGGGGCATGTGTTGTTCTTGTAATGGAAGAACGACAAGCTCGGAAATTAGGATATAAGCCTGTTCTTCGTTTCGTTCGTAGTGCTGTAGTTGGAGTGAATCCGAATCTTCCAGGAACTGGTCCGATATTTGCAGTGAAAAAATTATTAAAAGAAATGAATGTAAAAGTAGAGGATATAGATTATTTTGAAATAAATGAAGCATTTGCTTCAAAAATTGTGGCATGTGCAAAGGAGTTACAAATTCCGTACGAAAAATTAAATGTAAATGGTGGTGCAATTGCGCTCGGTCATCCGTACGGTGCGTCTGGAGCTATGCTTGTAACACGCTTGTTTTATCAGGCTAAAAGAGATCATATGAAATATGGAGTTGCGACATTAGGAATTGGGGGCGGGATAGGGCTTGCTCTATTATTTGAAAAAATAGAAGACTAGCTCCTACACTAGTTTTCTATTTTTTGAGGAGTATAAACATTGCTACCAGGTTTTGCTTTTATTTCATTCCAAGCAGCGATAGCATCAGCTTTTGATTTTCCTTTGTTATTTGGATCTTCGAAAAAGTCACGAGTAAAACGATTGTATTCAAATTGTGTGCCGATAGTTGTTTTATAGGATGGGTCTTTTTTACGTTCGTTTTCTTCGTACCAAAACGTTATCGCGTCTTCATATGTTTTTCCGATATTCTCTTTAAAAAACTTTTGAAGAACTACTGTAAAGCGAAAGTTTGCTCCAATTTTTTCTTTGAAGAAAGTACGAACTTCTTCACTACAGCGGTGATTTTCAGTAATAATCGTTTGAAGAGAAAGATCTTTATAAGAGAGGGAAGTTTTACTTCCTTTTTGGTGAGAACTATTTTTAAATATTTTACCCGTTGCTAAATAATGAGAGATACGCCCGCTTATTTCAATTTTAGAGCCACTAGCTGGTAAATCGTGCTCACGACAAAATGTTTGCAGTTCTGTTTTTAGCCAATAATAGTTTTGGAAATCTTCGAGTGATATAGATTTGGTTAAAGGTGGACGCATGAACATAACAACTTCTTTCTTCCATAATTTTCTTTAATTATAAAACATACGTTCTTTTTGTGGAAGGATTAATTTGTAAATATAATGGGAAGAGGAGATTACATATGGAAAATGTAATGCAAGTTCGTGTTACCGGAATTTTAACTGAAGATGAAAAGGTGTTACTAGTAAAGCAAAAAGTTGCTAATCGCAATTGGTCTTTACCTGGAGGAAGGGTAGAAAATGGTGAAACGTTAGAAGAAGCAATGATTCGAGAAATGAGAGAAGAAACAGGGTTAGAAGTTAAAATTAAGAAGCTACTCTATGTTTGTGATAAACCAGATGCTATCCCATCTTTATTACATATTACATTTTTGCTTGAAAGGATTACAGGTGAAATCAAGCTTCCGTCTAATGAATTTGATCTTAATCCAATTCATGATGTACAAATGGTAGCGATAGAAGAATTAAGTAGTTATGGTTTTTCTGAGAAGTTTATTAAACTTGCATCTGAAAAGTTCTTGAATGCAGGGAGTTATCAAGGATTAAAACAAAATATTGGTTTGTAAACATAAGAGGAGGCTGTTATTGTGCAGCAGCCTCCTCTTACCCTATAAGCTGTGTTCATTACCGTATTTTGTCGGTAAATCGATATTTTATATAGAATCGTTGATATATTGCGAGTTGTGATAGATATATTAGCAGAATCGTTCATATAATTTCATTTACTGCTCCTAAAGTAGAAAACAAAAAGAAATGCCACCTAGTCAAAAATCTTCACTAGATGATATCTCTCTCATAAAATAATCTACACTGCAGATTGTAAAGAAGAAACAAGTTGATTTAAAAACTCATCCCCAGCCATAATCGCTTTCCCACCACCACGAGCACTCTTTTTATTTCCTCCGCCTTTTCCTTCAATTGTAGGAAGGGCATCTTTTAAAAGAGCATTCATATCGAGTGTCACTGCTTTACCACAAGCAAGAATACATTGTAATTTGTCCTCATTTTCAATAACGAAGTATGTAATTGCATGTTCTTGTTGTTCTGTAATAATAGCAGACAGTTTTGCAATTTCTTGCATAGGGCGGTTTGTAAATACTTTAGAAATAAGTATTCCACCGTGTATTTCTGCAGGCTGTTGCAGTAGTTCATTTGCCTCTGCAAATAATAACTTTTCATTCATTGTTTGTATTGCTTTTTCGTTTTCTTTTTGGGATGTAAGAAGTTGGGATACTTTTGCTGGAATATCAGCTTCGCTACTGTTTAATTGTTTAGAAACATCTTTCATAATTTGTTGTTGTTGACCCATTAATTTTAGTGTGCGCCAGCCAGCGATAAACGTTAAGCGTATACCACCTTTATTGCGCTCCCATCCTAGTACTTGAATAGGACCTACTTCACCAGTGTGTTTCGGATGCGTTCCGCCACAGCCGTTGTAATCATAGTTTTCGATAATAACAACGCGTATATTTTCTGTCATAGTCGGTTCTTTGCGAAGAGGTAATGTTTTCGCTTCTTCTAAGTTCATCCACTCTATACGGATCGGATGGTTTTCAAAAACAATTTTGTTGGCAATTTGCATAGCCTTTTCAACTGTTTCTGCATGCAGATTTTCCGTTTCTAAATCAATTGTTATCGTTTCTTTTCCGAGGTGGAACCCAATTGTTGGTATGTTAAAATGATCCCAAAAAGCAGCAGATAAAATGTGCTGAGCTGTATGTTGCTGCATATGATCAAAACGGCGATCCCAATCTATTTTACCCTCTACTTCTTCTGTATGTAATTGTTCTACTATGAAATGACGAATTTTTCCATTTACTTCTTCAACGTTACTTACCGGAATACCATTTAAAGTTCCAGTGTCGTGTGGTTGTCCGCCACCTGTTGGATAAAATGCAGTTTCATTTAAGACAACATATAAGTTTCCTTCTGTACAATAATCTTGCTTTATAACTTTAGTAGTAAAGTCTTTCTTATAAGCGTCGATGTAATATAATTTTTGCTCCAATTTTCTTTCCCCTTTCGTGTTAGCTAGTTTCATTGTAAAGCAATTGAAATTAGTTTCCTAATATTTCAGAAGAAAGAAACTATTTTTAGAATTTTCTTGCTATAATAAGAAGAAAATGCGGGGGTGGAATGAATATGTTATATGAAAACGGCGTAGATAAACTGCTTAGTTTAAGTAGAAATATTTCTGAATTATATCGAGAACTAAATGAAATGACCCGGATTTTAACGGATTGTAACCGAGAAAGTGTGAAATTTGATCGGTTATATGTAAAGGAGTTACTTTGGAAGAAAGAAGATGTACTAGAAAAATATGACCAACTACTTGTACAACTTTGTATTAATGAATGCTTTGATTTAAAAAGTGTCATTACAGGAGAATATAAGTATACATACGAAGAAGTAGAAAGCATAGTTTTACAATTTAATGAAGCGTATAATGTCGCAATTTTAATTAAAGATGTTTGTAAGGAATTACAGTTTACATATGGAATTGATATGGACATAACGAGAACAGCTCGGGTACAAACATCTCAAGTATAAAAAGGGAAAAGAAAGCAGATCCTTTGCTTTCTTTTTTTTATGTAAGAACAGGGAGAGCAGGTTTGAAGATGAAGGGAAAGTTACAAAATATTCATCCGTTAGGAATGACAATTATAATAGGGACTTTATTTGCGAGGTTCGCCACGTCAATGAGTATTCCATTTTTAGCAATTTATTTAACGACTGTTAAAGGGGTATCAGCTGGAATGACGGGTGCTATTATCGGAACGAGTGCACTTGTTGGAGTTTTTGCTAGCTTTATCGGAGGGAATTTATCGGATCGATTCGGCCGAAAGATGATTATAATATGTTCCATGATCGTTTGGGTGTTTGTATTTATAGGTTTTTCAGTTGCAGATCATGTTTTAAGTTTCTTTTTATTAAATGCTTTGAATGGATTATGTAGGTCCTTTTTTGAACCGACGTCAAGAGCATTATTATCAGATTTAACGAAACCAGAGTATCGGTTACTCGTCTATAACTTACGATACGGTGCAATAAATGTTGGGGTTGCGATTGGACCAATTGTTGGATTACAGCTCGGAAGTGCAAAATCAACAATTCCTTTTTTAGTAGCAGCTGGAGTTTACATTTTATATACAGCTATATTGGCGTTCCAATTTAAGAAGTATCCACTGGAACGAAAGAAAATAAATAAAGAAAAGCCCGTTACAATGTTAAATGCAATTCGTATTTTGCGAAAAGATGTAGTATTTTTAGTTGCTTTAGTCGGGATTATTTTGAGTAATAGTGGTTTTTCACAGTTAACCACGACAGTATCTCAATATTTTGCAAATGCACATATATTTCAGGATGGAGTGAAGTTGTTTTCATATATGCTAGCTTTAAATGCAATTACAGTAGTAGTTATTCAATACCCTGTTATTCAAATGTGTAAAAAGTATACGCCATTAGCGTCTATTATGGTTGGAACGTTATTTGTGAGCGGGGGATTGTTTGGATTTGGACTAGTAGAATCCATGTTAGGGGCAGCTATTTGTACCATTATTTTTACATTTGGAGAAGTGTTAATGTTTTCAATGACAGATGTATTTATTGATGAGATCGCTGATTCCAATCTGAAAGGAACATACTTCGGAGCGATGGGCTTTTCAGGAATTGGAGTAGTAATTGGTCCTTGGTTTGGAGGAGTACTTCTCGATTATTACGGGTACCAAAATGGATTTGTAGTATTTTCAGCGCTAGCTATATTTTCAACTGTAGCATTTCCTGTACTTTTAGTTACAAAAGGCTTATTGAAAAAAAGATATGATAGAAATTCTAATATAGAAATGCATGCGAAATAAAATAAGCCCCAGCAAGTTACTGGGGCTTATTTTTGTATTTATGTTAACTCTCAATTTGAAAAAAGAACCTTCTTTTCATGCTTATCGGCAACTTCGCTTTTGGAAATATGAATGGCTAAAAATCCATTCTCTAAGCAGGCTAGCATCTTCTTATAAATAATATTAGCGGGTAAAGGAATGATCCGCTGTAAAGAAGTATTTTTATGAAGTATGCATATGTTTAGGCCTGTCTCCATCTTTTTAATGAGTACATTTTGTTCGGTCACATTTGGTACATCTGTTTCCAAAATGTATTCTTGTTCTGTTTCACAAAGGTCAATATGAATTTGATTTGGAAAACTAAAATTACTACAAGAATCAGAACAAAATTGATCCATCCATTCTTCGAAACCATCAACATGAAAAAGACAATCCTTCTTTTTCTTGCCCATGTAAGACACCCTCCGTAAAATCTCAATTCATACTATGTTATGCATGAATGAACCAGGGGTGAAGAATAAATGGAAAAATATAAACATTGTATGTGGCAAAGGTAGCTAGTGTGAATGTTTTGTTTTACATATCATGATGCGCATGATTTTTTTGACGAGAATGATTACGGTTTTTTACCTTATGAGATCCGCTTAATGGCTCAGGTTGTCCTTTTTTTTCTTTAGATTCACGATTGTTTTTGCCCATTGTATATAACACCTCCTCTTCCTATTTAGAATGAGAGAAGTTTGCGAATTTATACGAGAATGTTTTTAGAAAAAAGGGTAAAGATAAATGGGACTAACTATTATGGAAAGGGGATTATATAATGCCATATCATAAAGATAAGCAACAAGCTTTTCAGGCTGCACAGCAAGGAGTTACACAAGCAGAAAATTCATTTAACAATATCGTGAAAAATGATCCGAACTACGGTCATGATTTAAAAGAGTTACGTCAAGAGGTTCAGGAAGCGTATGAACAGATTCAAAATGCACTAGAAGTAGCTTCGGAAACACAACGTCCACAACTTGAGCAATATGAAAATAATCTCCAAAATATTATGCGAAATGTAGATCAATTAGAAAAGTAAATGAGGTTGTTGAGTATTCGACAACCCTATTACTTTAACGAACGCTATGTTAAAACAGAAGATTTTTCTATTAGTTTTTTCTTTACTATGCGCAGTACATATATTTCAAGTGGAAAAAGTGGAAGCGAAAATGTTGCTCAGAAAAGAGCTAGAACCAACTGGCTATGTAACATGGGAAGTACCTAATAATGAAAAAATTATTGCAATTACATTTGATGATGGACCAGATCCAACTTATACACCACAAATATTGGATTTATTACGTCAATATAAAGCTGAAGCGACTTTTTTTATGATTGGATTTCGAGTTCAGCGTAATCCATATCTAGTAAAGAAAGTGCTAAAAGAGGGGCATGAAATTGGAAATCATACGATGAATCATTTGTATGCGAATAATTCATCAGATGAAAAATTAGAAAATGATATTTTAGATGGAAAGAAATATTTTGAAAAATGGGTGAAAGAACCTTTGTTATTCCGTCCTCCAGGCGGATATATTAACGATGCTGTATTTAAAACAGCTAAAGAAGCTGGTTATCAAACTGTTCTATGGTCGTGGCATCAAGACCCTCGTGATTGGGCAAATCCAGGTACTGAATCCATTGTAAATCATGTTGTGAAACATGCTAAAAGTGGAGATATTGTACTGTTGCACGATGGAGGTAGTGATCGTAGTCAGACAGTGGCGGCATTATCGAAAATTTTACCTGAGCTTAAAAAGCAGGGGTATCGATTTGTAACGGTTTCGGAGTTATTACGTTATAAACATTAGAAAAAAACCCAAAAGGCAGACATACCTTTTGGGTTTTTTATTACTGATTCTTTTTACGTTTCTTATTATTTTGTCGCTCTGCTGGAGTTAAAGGTTCATTTGCAAACTCTTCGTTATAACCAGCACCTTGCCCTTGTGCGGATGCAGCATTCATTCCTGAAATAGTATGATTTGCTTTTCGTTTATTCATTTTTCACACCTCTATAATGTTTTTTTATAGACGAACCATGAGTTGTTCATAGCATATATGAACGTAAAGTAAAACGCTGAAAGAGCGCTTTACTTTATGGTAATAGTATTCATAAAGAGCATGGACACTATTCAAATTTAGAAAGATAAAGAAAACTTATGATAATCCATAAGTTTCTTATTATTTACTTATTTAGAAAGTTGTAATAAGATATTATCGTAAGGTATTGAAAAGTTTGTCTACATTTTATATTCAGACAACTTAGTCACGTTTAACAGGGGGGAAACATAATGGTCAAACATAATCCATTTCAATCACGTGCAACTTTCGAAGTAGATGGAAAAACGTATCATTATTATCAATTGAAAGCGCTTGAAAATGCAGGGGTTGGCAACGTATCTCAATTACCATATTCCGTGAAAGTTTTACTTGAATCTGTACTTCGTCAAGTAGATGGACGCGTAATTACAGAAGAGCATGTTACAAATTTAGCAAAATGGGGAACGAAAGATGTTCAAGATATCGATGTTCCATTTAAACCATCTCGTGTAATTTTACAAGATTTCACTGGCGTTCCAGCTGTTGTAGATTTGGCTTCACTTCGTAAAGCAATGGCAGACATGGGCGGAGATCCTGATAAAATTAATCCGGAAATTACTGTAGACCTTGTAATTGACCACTCTGTACAGGTTGATAGAGCGGGTACGGCAGACGCGCTTGCATTCAACATGGACTTAGAGTTTAAACGTAATGAAGAACGTTATAAATTTTTAAGCTGGGCACAAAAATCATTTGATAACTATCGTGCAGTTCCGCCAGCAACAGGTATCGTACACCAAGTAAACCTTGAGTATTTAGCACCAGTTGTTCATGCTGTGAAAAATACTGAAGGTGACTTAGTTGCATACCCGGATTCATTAGTTGGAACAGACTCACATACAACAATGATTAACGGTATCGGTGTTCTTGGATGGGGCGTTGGTGGTATTGAAGCAGAGGCAGGAATGCTTGGACAGCCTTCATACTTCCCAGTACCTGAAGTAATCGGTGTGAAATTAACTGGTACACTTCCAAGTGGTACTACAGCAACAGACGTTGCATTAAAAGTAACGCAAGTGTTACGTCAAAAAGGTGTAGTTGGTAAATTCGTTGAGTTCTTCGGTAACGGACTAAAGAGCATGCCTTTAGCTGACCGTGCAACAATTTCAAATATGGCACCAGAATACGGTGCAACTTGTGGATTCTTCCCAATCGACGACATTTCATTAGAATACTTACGTTTAACAGGTAGAGATGAAGAGCAAATTCGCGTTGTTGAAGAATACTGTAAAGCGAACGGTTTATTCTATACAGCAGACAGTAAAGATCCAATTTACACTGATCTTGTTGAAATTGATTTAAATACAATCGAATCTAACCTTTCTGGACCGAAACGCCCACAAGATTTAATTCCACTTTCAGATATGAAAGATGCGTTCCACAAAGCTGTTGTAGCACCAGTTGGAACACAAGGACTTGGATTTAATGAGCAAGAGTTTGATAAAGAAGTGAAGGTTACATTAGAAGATAAAGAAGTAACGATGAAAACAGGTGCAATTGCAATCGCTGCAATTACAAGCTGTACAAATACATCAAATCCATACGTATTAATTGGAGCAGGTCTAGTTGCGAAAAAAGCAATTGAAAAAGGACTTGTAGTACCTGAGTACGTAAAAACATCATTAGCACCAGGATCTAAAGTTGTTACAGAGTACTTAGATAAATCTGGTTTAACAACGTATTTAGATCAATTAGGTTTCCAAACAGTTGGTTATGGCTGTACGACTTGTATCGGTAACTCTGGTCCATTAGCAGAGGAATTAGAAGAAGCGATCGCAGCAAACGACTTATTAGTAACATCTGTTTTATCTGGTAACCGTAACTTTGAAGGTCGTATTCACCCACTTGTAAAAGCAAACTACTTAGCATCACCACCACTTGTTGTGGCATATGCACTTGCAGGTACTGTTGATATTGACCTGAAAAATGATGAAATCGGTAAAGATGCAAATGGAAATGCTGTTTACTTCAATGATATTTGGCCATCAGCTAAAGAAATTGAAGACGTAGTTCAAAATGTTGTTACATCTGAACTGTTCAAGAAAGAATATGCGCAAGTATTTAACAGCAATGAGCGTTGGAATGAAATCCAAACTTCAAATGAAGCTTTATATACTTGGGATAATGACTCAACATACATTCAAAACCCACCATTCTTTGAAGGTTTATCTAAAGAGCCAGGTGAAGTTGAAACATTATCAGGTTTACGCATAGTTGGTAAATTTGGTGACTCTGTAACGACAGACCACATCTCACCAGCAGGTTCAATCGGTAAGCATACACCAGCTGGACGCTACTTATTAGAAAACGGCGTACAACCAGTTGACTTTAACTCTTACGGTTCTCGTCGTGGTAACCATGAAGTTATGATGCGTGGTACATTCGCAAACATTCGTATTAAAAACCAAATCGCACCAGGAACAGAAGGCGGATATACAACATATTGGCCAACTGGTGAAGTAACATCTATCTATGATGCTGCTATGAAGTATAAAGAAGATGGCACAGGCCTTCTAGTTGTTGCTGGTAAAGATTACGGTATGGGAAGTTCTCGTGACTGGGCTGCGAAAGGTACAAACTTATTAGGTATTAAAGCAGTAATCGCAGAAAGCTTCGAGCGTATTCACCGCAGTAACTTAGTGTTAATGGGTGTGTTACCACTTCAATTTAAAGATGGCGAAAGCGCTGAAACGTTAGGTCTTGTTGGTAACGAGTCATTTGAAATTCAAATTGACAAAACAGTTAGACCGCGCGATCTTGTAAAAGTAGTTGTAATCGATGCAGAAGGCAACGAAAAACAATTTGAAGTAGTAGCTCGTTTCGATAGTGAAGTTGAAATTGATTACTACCGTCACGGTGGTATCCTGCAAATGGTTCTTCGTGAGAAAATTGAAGAGTCTAAGGTATCAAACTAAAAGATTCAACGATATTTGTTGAATGTATATTTTAAAGAGGGATGAGATTTTCTCATCCCTCTTTAGTATGAAAAAATATAGGCGTATTTAAAGGTCCCTAAGTGGGAAATTTATTATCTGTTAATATGGGACGGATGGATTTTTGTAAAATTAAGGAAGAATTAAAGTCGCATAGTCTATATTAATGGTAAAATTAAATAAAATGAATATTAAGATGACAAAAATTTAAAATACTAGTTGCTGTAAAAGAGGTGGAATATGCCCAAAAGATATTGGGGAGTCATAATTACTTACATATTGCTTTATTTGTCCATTTATTTATTCGAACCGATATTTATAAATTTATTTAATTTAACAATGGAAGCGGCCAACGCCTATGGTAGGATTTTAGGTTATTTTTTAGCTTTCATAGTAATTTTAATATTGATGAAACCTGATATTGAAAGAGTTTCTTCTAATGCTTATCCGCCTAAAAAAACGATATTATGGTGTATCTATGGTGTTCTTATTTATTTTTTAGTTCAAGCTATTTATGGATTAATAGCTATTGTTGCATTTAATATGGACCTTAACTCAGAACACTCAGAAATGATAAAAACTAAATTTATATCATTTCCATTTAGAATAGTGAATATTGCAATTTTTGCTCCTGTAATGGAAGAGCTTTTAACGAAAAAAGTCATTCTTGATACGTTACGAAAACGAACAAATGTCTACATTGCTTGCTTAATTACGTCTCTTGTATTTGCATTACTTCATCTGGAGTTAGCAAGTATTATTCCATATACTTTAGCAGGATTGGTGTATGCATTTTTTATATGTAAAAACGGATAGATTAATTGTTCCTATTGTTGTTCATATGACAATAAATACACTTTCAATTTTAATGAAAATTATTTAATAAAAGAACTAAATATCGGCATTTAATGAGTCATTGGCAGAAGGATTAAACCCTGATAAATGAGCAAATTTTATTTTGTGTTTTGAAACATAAGTTTTTAAATTAATATGAGTAAACAAAAAGGAAAGGGATGAAACCATATGGTTTCATCCCTTTCCTTATGTAATGCAAAATTGGAGGAATAACAATGAATGAGTATAGAAGAATAATGTTGCCGCTATTACAAGAAAAGCTATTGCTAATTAGTGCGATTTGTAGCGGGATAGTAGCGGCCATTTTGAATTTATCCAGACCACTTTTAATGGGATTAATTGTTGATAATCTTATTCAGAGGGAGTTAAGAGATGCATATATGTACATTGTATTGTTTGTGGGGAGTAGATTTATGATGTGGACGAATACATTTGTGTTTGGTTATATAAGTGCAAACGCGAGTCAACGTATATTACAAAAGAAGCGTATAGACTTATTGCGTCACTTTTTTTCATTACCATTTGAAGAAAGCGAGAAGGTAAAACAAGGAGAGCTAGAAACATTAGTCGTTTCTGATATCCCGAACTGGGTAAGGTTATATGGATCTATATTAATCGAATATATTCATGCACTTGCGCAATTTATTGGTGCAATCATAGCGCTACAACATATAGATATAGACTTTATATGGTGGATAACTCCGTTTTTATTTTTAAGCGCAATTGTTCCAATGGTTATGGGGAAAAAGGTAAGGAATATTGCGGATATTGCTCAAAAAAATCAATCAAGTGTTGTAGAGATGGTGTCACAGTTTGTAAAAGGTATACAAGATTTACGGAGTTTACAAAAAGAAAAATGGGCAATTCACTTATTTAAAGGAGTAACAGCACAATCTTATAAAACGGAAGTAAAGAAGACGATGATGCGACATTGCATTGGAATAGTTGGAACGGTGATTGAAACGGTCGCGTATATAGTTGTTCTTATTATAGGAGCACAAAAAATAATAAAAGGGGATATGGAAGTTGGATCGCTCGTTGCAGTATTAGCTACAATTGAGATGCTTTTTTTTCCTGTTCGTTATGCGAGTGATTTATTGATGATGACGCAAGTCGCAATCGCTTCGGCAAATCGAGTTTTTTGTTTTTTAGATATACAGGCTGAATACAGAAATGTAGAAAGAGCGATGGGAATGAGATTAACAAATGTTTCATTTCAAGAGAACGGCGAAGAGAGATGTAGAATTAAAAATATTCATTTGCAAATTAATCCTGGCGAACTCGTTATCATTGTGGGGGAAAGTGGTGCAGGAAAAACAACGCTTTTAAAATTAATAACGGGTTTGTATAAACCATCTAACGGTAGCATTGTTTATTATGGTAATGGGTCTCGTATGACTACAGTGTGGCAGGAACCTCGTTTTTTTCGAACGACAGTAAAAGAGAATATGTATTTCGGGGAAGAGTGCCTAGAAAAACAATTAGAAGAAAATATTGAACTTGTAAATGCGAAGCCGATTATTTGGAGTTTATCTGAAGGTATTCAGACTGTACTACATAAAAGCGGAGAAGAGTTTTCGGGAGGAGAGAGAAAGCGTCTGGCGTTATTGCGAGCGATTGTATCAAATCCGAATCTCATTATTTTAGATGAACCAACTGCGGGATTAGATCCGAACAATCAAGAAGTGGCTTGGAATATACTGAAAGGGCTAGGAGGGAATGTAACGAGAATTGTGACGACACATGATGTTGAGAGGGCGATGATAGCGGATCGAGTTGTCGTCATGAATAATGGGAGTATTGTGGAATGTGGGGACCCTAGCGAATTATTAACTTGTAAGTCATTGTTTAAAGAGATGCTAATAAAAAGATAAGAGCTATATAGCGCTCTTATCTTTATTCACTCTTATTAAGTTGATACGTATAAGATTCAGTATCGTTAGTACTAAACTCTTTGACTAGAGTAAGTTGATTTGTATCCGGATTATATTTGAAAATTTTGACCGTATGTTCGCTACTTAGTGATGGATTATATTCTTGGATAGCAAATGTATTTTCAGCAATCTGTGTCATATTACTGGTTGAAACGTTTTCTACGGCATCATGATTTGTAGAAATTTCAACGACTCTTTCACCGTTGAAAAATAAAAGAACGATTACTAAAACAACTAAACATATTCGTATATAGCGAAGTTCTTTACTAATAGGATGTTCTCCCAAAACAATCATCCTTTCTATAACTATTGTATAGTAGTGGTGGTAGTCATCGTGAAGAAACTAAGAATACCGAGACCGGCTAAAAGGATAAATGAGATTAAAGCGATAAAGAGACAAATACGCCCAACTTGCTTTTTTTCAGGATCTTTACTGAAGAGCGAGATGATCCAAGTGATAATCCCGATTGGGGAAAATATAAAACTAAGAATATATAATAGTATTTTTTCAAATAGATTCATAAAAATCCCCCTTTTTGAAAGTTCTACATGTGCAGTTTTCTTCGTATTAGAGCTGCCATTATGTAGGAAAGTACAGAATAAACAGCACTATAAATAATCCAAACGTCTAAGTTTTGTAAAGTTATGTGTATATCAAACCCCGAGACGATAATGAAAAAAATAAGTGGAACAGTAAAAGAAATAATAATAGCAGCCCATTTGAATTTGTATAGCAAGCCGCTAAAACAAATGCATATTAATGGTAAAGTGAAGAAAACAAAAGTAAAAGGGTTGATAAGTAATTGTAAAATACATATCACCTCGCAGGTTTTGCATTTATTTCTAATTATATGATAAAAAGGTAAATATTTCATCTAGACTATAAATATTCTAACTATTTCGAATGTGAATATTTCCAAGCTTGTCCGTATAAGCTAAAATAAGGTATATAGTATTTTTGTGATTATGTTATAAGAAGAAAAACACGTTAGGGTGATATAAAATGTGGCGGAAGCTTACGATTATTGCAGTGTTACTTTGTTTAGCGGGATATGCGGCTTATGAACAGTTTGGTAAAAAAGATCAGGCGGTACAGGGGAAGCAAGAAAAAAGTGAAGCTGCTATGAAAGAGATGATTGCAAGGAATGGTATTGAAATAGGGAAGAGTGCGCCAGACTTTGAATTAACTAAGTTAGATGGAACGTATGTAAAGTTATCTGATTTAAAAGGAAAGAAAGTGATTTTAAATTTTTGGGCAACGTGGTGTGGACCTTGTCAGCAAGAAATGCCTGATATGGAGGCTTTCTATAAAGAACATAAAGAAAAAGTAGAAATTTTAGCAATAAATTATACGCCTTCAGAAAAAGGTGGGGGAGAAGAAAAGGTAAGCAATTTTGCTAAAGAAAAAGGAATTACTTTTCCTATTTTATTGGACAAGAACATTGATGTGACAACAGCTTATAAAGTAATTACCATACCAACTTCGTATTTTATAGATACAAAAGGTGTCATTCAAGATAAGTTCATTGGACCGATGACTCAAAAAGAGATGGAGAAACGGATTGCTAAATTAAAATAACGATGAAAAGGTAGAGATGGAATATAATCATTTCTGCCTTTTCTTTTTCAAGTAGTGAAAGCTTCGTGATATGATAAAAGAAATATAAACGTTTAGAGAAAAAGGAGTGTATTTGGAGTGGGGAATATATCCTTACCGTTAGATTATGTTGTAATTGATTTTGAAACAACAGGGTTTAACCCTTATAATGATAAAATTATTCAAGTAGCAGCAGTGAAATATCATAATCATGAACTAGTAGATCAGTTTGTTTCATATGTAAATCCAGAGCGTCCAATTCCGAGCCGAATTACGAGTTTAACAGGTATTACAAATTATCGTGTATCGGATGCACCCACAATTGAAGAAGTGTTACCGTTATTTTTAGCGTTTTTACATACAAATGTTATCGTGGCACATAATGCTTCTTTTGATATGCGTTTTTTGAAAAGTAATGTAAATATGCTTGGATTACCTGAGCCTAAAAATAAAGTAATTGATACTGTGTTTTTAGCTAAGAAATATATGAAGCACGCACCTAATCATAAACTTGAAACGTTAAAGCGAATGCTTGGAATTCGCTTAAGTTCTCATAATGCATTTGACGATTGTATTACGTGTGCGGCTGTTTATCAAAAATGTGCATCTATTGAAGTAGATGGGAAACGAAAAGTAAATAAGGTCGTACTTGATGAAACTGCGGTATACGAGGCAGTGAAAGAGATACTTGTACGTAACAGACGAAATGTAGAATGGCTACGTTGTATGAACGTAGGTAGTTATCTAGATATAAAAGCTTTTTATCCAGTTATGAGATTAAAGGTAAAAGGGCGAAAGAAATACGTATTAACAGAGATATTAGAGGATGATGTAAAGGGAATATGTACGAGCTTAATATGTGAACCGGCGTTAAAAAGTGAAGTTGGTAATACGCGAATCATGCTTGATAGCTTAGAGGATGTCTTGAAATTAGAAAGTTATATTTTAGAACAGTATGATTTTGTATTACAGGCGCTTCATGATTATAAAGAAAATGAAAAGAATGCAGATGAAAAACTGAAAGAGTATTTAAATGTTATAGGTAT
>NZ_ALBR01000019.1:0-2429 GCF_002081505.1 Bacillus sp. CDB3
TTTTTTTTAGGGAGTACTAAAAACATAAAATTTTCTTGCAAATCTGATTAAAGAGTTTTTCATTTGCTCATACTATGTAGTAAGAAAGCGAAGGAGAAAGGGTGAGCAGCATGAGAAGAAGTCGCCGTAAATCGTTTGAAGAACTTGTAAATGAAAATAAACAACAATTATTAAGCGATCGTGATGCAATCGATCGAATTGAAGAACGTATTGAAAAACGTTATGAAATGAAACTTTTTAAGCAGGCTGAATAATTCTTAACACTAGTACGATACTAGTGTTAAGGAGGCGATAGTAATGGGTAATCCGAAAAAGAATTCAAAAGACTTTGCACCAAATCAAATTGGAACACAATCGAAAAAAGCTGGTGGCAATAAAGGGAAGCAAATGCAAGACCAAACTGGCAAACAACCAATTGTAGATAACGGTTAGAAAAGAAGGATATTATCATTCTTCTTTTTTGTGAGGGAATTAAAGGTGTATTTTCAACAGCAATATGAAAAAAGGGCTGACTTATGTCAGCCTTTTTTCGTGATTGTGAAGTTTTCAACGAGTAAACGCCAATTTTGTGGGAATGGTAGGCCAATCTTCCAATAGCTAATACCGCCTATACCTTGTTCCTTCATTAAATTAAATTTACTTTGAACGGACCGTGAATCTTCAAACCAAACTTCGTGTTGTACGCCGTTTTCGTCAAAGTAATTGAAATGAGGAGCTTGAGCCGTGAAATCATAGCGGATAGGAACATTATATTTACGAGCTAGTGCAACAGCTGCAACAGAGCTGATTGCTTTTGCGGGTGGATTTCCTTGTTTGAACGGAAGTTTCCAATCGAAACCATATAAATTTTGCCCCATCATAATTTTTTGTGGTGGCATTTGAGATTTTGCATATTGAAGTACTTCTTTCACAGGCCCGATAGGAGAAATCGCCATCGGTGGTCCGCCTTGCCAACCCCAGTCGTATGTCATAATGACGACGAAATCAACAATTTGCCCTTGTGCTTTATAATCATGAGCCTCAAAAAATTTTCCTTTTTGATTGGAACTTGTTTTTGGTACAAGCGTTGTACTTAATGTGTACCCGCTAGGTAAGCGTGTTTTCACATTTCGTAAAAAACGATTATACGCTTCGCGATCTTCAGGTGCTACATTCTCGAAATCAAAATGAATGTCTCGCATGCCGTATTTTTCAGCTGTTTGCAAAATGTTAGTAATAAATTTGTTTTGAATGGTTGGGTTACGCAACAAAACAGATGTTAGTTCAGGACTAAAGTTCCCGTTTTCGATATTTGTAATAACGAGCATAGGGATGGTTTTACCTTGCGTTGCAATATTAGCGATTTTCGCTGTTTCCGTTGGTTCTTTTAAAGTGCCGTCTCTTTTTGCTTCAAAGCTGAAGTAGGCTAAATATGTTAAAAATGGATTAATAGCACGTGTAGCATTTACTAAACTTTCTTTTATTGGTATTGTTGAAGGCTGTAAATAAGCGATGGATTCTACTGCTCGTTTTGTACCTTTTGGTATATATAATTGTTGGCCGACATGGAGAATAGATTTTAATGAAAGGTTATTAACTTTAGCTAAGCTAGCGAGAGGAACGTTATACGTTTGAGAAATTCGATATAAGCTGTCACCAGGCTGTACATAATAATTATTGCCTTTTGTATTAACAATAAGTGCCTGACCAACAACGAGTGTTTCAGCTGGATTTAGTCCATTGTCTTTTACAATTTCTTCAGGTGTAGATCCGTACTTTGATGCTAAACCATAAACACTATCACCGCTACGAACAGTTACAATTTGGATCATATACTTGCCCCTTTCGGTAAAAGATTCACTGTTTTTATTTTATTTTTGATTCCACTGTATTATGATTAAATGTATGCAAGGTAGCAGAAGTGAAAGAAGGCGAATAGAAATGTTTGTAGCAGAACATGAAGTTGAAATCCGCTATGCGGAAACAGACCAGATGGGTGTTGTTTACCATTCAAACTATTTAGTGTGGCTGGAACTTGGGCGCACTAAACTTATACAAGAATTAGGATTTTCATATGTTGAAATGGAGAAAGAGGGAATTATTTCTCCTGTATTAGACTTGCAAATTTCATATCGTAAAGCGATGCGTTACGGAGAAAAAGCAATTGTGAAAACGTGGATTGATACTGTGAGCCCGCTTCGTGTTGTATATGGTTATGAAATATATAACGGTGATGGTGAGCTTTGCATTACTGCAAGTACAACGAATATTTGTGCGAAAAAAGAAGGGTTCCGCCCTGTATCATTTAAAAAATTATATCCTGAGTGGTATGCGAAATATGAGGAAATTAAAAAGAAATAAAAAAAGGNGAGCGACGTACGTACGTACGTAGTTACTACGTTACGTACGTACGTACGTACGTACGTACGTACGTACGTACGTACGTACGT